>JAAYBA010000125.1 GCA_012719085.1 Planctomycetota bacterium | reverse complement strand
TGGATGACGATCTTGCCTTCGAGGTCTGCACCGGCCATCTCGAAAGGGGAGTTGCCGAAGTCGAAACCTTCGGGCTGGATGCCGTTGACCTCGCCCACGCACAGATCCCCAAGGCCGCGGGCCTTCAAAGCCAGCGCCTCGTCGGGCTCGGCAACCATGATGATCCTGGCCGCCCCGCGTGAGAATGCGACCGCCGCCGTGGTGAACGCTCGGAACACATCCACGATCACCACCGTCCCCCGCGCCCGCCGGGCCCCTTCGAGCAAGCTGTCAATCCTGATTTCCATAAGACCCCTATCCTGATACCCACATCGAGCCAGAGCATACCGCAGCCGCACGCCACAGGCAAAACGAATTCAGACTCGACCCCGTGTCGTCGGGCCCCCAGGTCGCAGGCTACACTCCTCATAGCAGAGTCTGCCAATGCGCAGGCGGGTTCCTCTCCTGGTCCGATCCTGGCTTGTTGCCCGAAGACACCGCCGTTGTTGGCTTGCAGGGCCGCTTGGCACTGTGGTATGCTGGCCGCGAGGCCAAGCCAGTATACGCGGCACAGAGTGGAGGGCCGATGTGTGTTGAAGATCGACTTCCGAGAACAATGAGGAGGATGGCATGGTCCCGTTTCGCAAGTGGGCTGTGGTTGTTGGGCCGGTGATGTGGATTGCCGTGGTGATTGCACGAACCGGTTGGGCTGTCGCTGATCCACCGCCGTCGATCCACGCGCTCGTCGAGGCTGCCGGCATGGGCGCCGCCATTGAACTGCCGGTCGGCACATTCGAGCTGGACCGCCCGTTGGTCATCGACAAGCCCCTGACGCTGGTCGGCCGGGGCAAGGACCGGACCGTGTTGCGTTCGACCGCCGGCGAGGCTGGCCCGATGCTGATCGTCCGGAACGTCTCGAACGTTCGCCTGGCCCGCTTCACGCTCGATGGGGCCGGCAATCGCTGCGTTTCACAGGGCATCGTCATGTCCAACGGCAGTGGCCATCGGCTGGAGGAACTGTGTATCCGCGACATCCCCGGCTCCGGTGAGTTCGGGCCACACGGCATCTACGCCAGCGCCAACGTGACCGACAGCGTCTTCGCGCTCCTGGAAATCCGCAACATCGGCCGCGATTCGGAGTGGGGGGCGGGTATCCGCATCGGTAAGGGCGGACAGGGCAACGCGATCGTGGACAACGACCTGAGCGGCTTCGGTCGCGGTGGCATTCTCACCACGCACGGCAGCACCGATACGCAGATCCTGCAGAACCGCGTCCGTGAGTTCGGCTTCGCCGGACCCGGCCTGGGCATCGAGGTCTGGGGCAGCGGCCGGTGCGTCGTCATCGAGGACAACAGCGTCGATCACTGGATCAGTGTGGACGGCCAGGAAGACGTCGCCGTTCGACGCAACACGATCACCGGCGCCGAGGACACTGCCCGCATCGGCAGTTACGTTCTCGAACTGGTCAACAGCCGACGCGTCGTGATGACCGACAACGTCGCCTCCGGCGGCAACCAGATCGGCATCTCCGTCTCCAACCGCGCCCGCAAGGACCTCGCCTACTGGGCCCGCAACCGCATGGCCGGCTGCCAGACCTGGGGCGCTCAGATCCAGGGCGAGGAGGGCGGCGCGCATCGCATGTACTTCCATCGAAACGTCTTCGAGCAGACCCGCAAGTCCGACCGGTCGCTCTACCCCGGCGCCGCCGGACATGGCTTTCGTTTCAACGGCAACGCATTCGGGATGGTCCTGCACGCCAATCGGATCGTCGGCAACCGTGGCGCCGGCATCCAGTTGGGCGGACCGAACCTCGACCGCCTGACGTTCATCGAGAACGTCATCCAGGATAATGCCGGCCCGGCCATAGCCGGTGTCTTTCGCGGCGACCATCTTTTCTGGCAGGCCAACGACGTCTCGGGCAACCAGGGCGGTGACAACGCCCTGACGAGCAAGGGTTTGGATGAGGGGTCGCTGCCCGATCTGGCGATCCGGATATCCGCCAACCCAACCACTGGCCGGCCGGTGACGTTCGAACTGGAAGGCTTCGACCCGGCCCGTTTCAGCGAAGTCCTCTGGGACCTCGGCCACGGCGTCCCGCGCACCGGCCGCACCGTCGAGCACACCTACGACCGCCCCGGCCCATACCGCATCGCCGCCATCGCCTGGACCGTAGACGGCCAAGCCACCCTCGCCGAAGCCACCCGAACCGTCAGCGACTGACGGCCGCGCGCAAGCAGCACCCCACGCTCAGAGCCAACACCATCCCCAAGCCCTGCCGGCCTTGAGGCTGCCACCGGCGGTGCGACAGCCTCTCGTCAGATGTAGACTTGGTCCATCATGCGGGGAAAGGGAATGTGTTTTTCTTCGGTGATCCAAGCGCGGGTGCGTTTGCACCTGCAGATGTGAAGACACAACGTCTTGACGGAGAGGGTCTGTTCGTATAGAGATGCGCAGAAATGGGGCTGGTCCTCGGTCCTGTTTGCCTGTAGGAGGCATCGCCGATGGAAGACGTTCACGTAGTTGACACGAACGCAGATAACATCCTCGAATATGGGGTGTGCGGGTACAAGAACATCCAACGCGCGGGATTCTCGGAGAAGGTCGCGTGGCTGAAGGCTCGCTGGCCCGAAGGGCTGAAGGTCAAGACCCTGTTTTCAGACAAGGATGGTACGCAGGGCATGATCGAATACCTTCCGGGCGAATACTGCTGGCGACCGGTAGATGCCGGCGGATACATGTTCATTCACTGCATCTTCGTGGGTTTCAAGAGGGCCTACAAAGGGAAAGGCTATGGTTCGCTTCTGCTCCAGGCGTGCCTGGAGGAGGCAAAGAAGCGGAAGATGCACGGCGTCGCGGCGGTGACCCGAAAAGGTTCCTTCATGGCGGGCAAGGCCATCTTCGCCAAACACGGCTTCACGGTGGTCGACACCGCGCCGCCTGACTTCGAGTTGGTCGTGACTCGCTTCTGCAAAAATGCCCCTGTGCCAAAGTTCAAGGGCGACGAGGCGAAAAGGCTGAGTCCTTACCGCCGGGGACTCACGATCATTCGCGCCGATCAGTGCCCCTATTCCGTGAAGAACGTCGCGGAGATGGCCGGGACGGCCAGGACGGTTTTCGGCCTCCAGCCCCGTATCGTTACGTTAGGCAGTTGTGAGGAAGCTCAGAACAGCCCGTGTCCTTTCGGGACCTTCTGCATCGTCCACGACGGCAAGGTGGTCGCCTGTCACCCCATCAGCAACACTCGATTCACGAACATCATGAAGGGGATACTGCGGTAGTCCGTCTCTCGCCTCTGTTCGAATGTGGACCTTGCCCATGGTGCTCTTTCGTGGTAGGTTGCCAGGTTGGCAGGACGGGCGAAATGGGGTATCGGTCGGTTGGATTCAACCTCCGGTCAAAGGAGAGCATATTCTGTGAAGCTGCCGGAAGGTGACAGAGCCATCATTGACGCAGAGAAGTTGCGCGACTACCTGCTGTCACCCTCGCATCCGGTAGGTCGGTTCAAGGCGGCTTTCTTTGCCTCTCTGGGCTATACACAGGCGAATTGGACGCAATTCTAGATCGACCTTCGTCGGCAGCATCTAACCAAGGACGCCGTATTTCGCCATGAGATTTCGCATGGCAAGAAGTATGAGATTCGTGGTAAGATAGAAGGGCCGACGGGAAAGGCAAGCGAAGTCATCAGCATCTGGATTGTGTTGGTTGGCGAAACGGTTCCACGATTCGTGACCGCGTATCCTGGAGAAAGACGATGAGATTTAAGACCTTAGACACGGTTGTGCTGAACAAGGACGTGTCCGAGTTCGGACTCAAGCAGGGAGATCTGGGGGCCGTGGTGCAGGTCTATGAACCCGACGGGCTGGAGGTCGAGTTCGTGACCGCGGCGGGAAGAACGCAAGCCTTGGTCACGTTGAAAGAGGCGGATGTCCGTCAGGTTGTGGACAGCGATCTTATCGCTGTGCGCTCGCTTCGCAAGACGG
>JAAYBA010000124.1 GCA_012719085.1 Planctomycetota bacterium | reverse complement strand
TGCGGGCGCGGATCAGGGAGTGCATTCCTTCGTCCTGATACAGCAACTCGACGTCGGCGAAGCCGGCCATGATCAGGTCGTCACGATACTCCTCGAAGGTATAGGAGTTGCCGCCCTCGGTGCCCACGAGCATGTTGACGGCAAACAAGGCGCCGGCCGGAGGTTCGATGCGGGATTCGTTCAGAACGACGTCGCGAATCACCAGCGTTCCACCAGCCGCCAAGGCGGTGTGAATCCTCGCGAAGAGGACCCGGTTCTGCTCGCGGGAGTTCTGGTGAGCGATGGCGCTGAGCCACGCCAGATCGGCCCCGCCCGGCAGGTCGTCATGGTTGTAGTCGCCCGGCACAACTGTGACACGATCCAGCAGGTTCGCCGCTGTCAGGCGTTCCTTGGCCAACGGGATCACGTCCGGCAGGTCGAACACGACTGCCGTAGCGCCAGGGACAGCCCTGAGCATCGCAATCGTCCAGGTCCCCGAAGCACCGCCGATATCCAGAAGACGCTGAAATGACAACGAACCGAGCCGCCCGACCACACTCGGGGCGACCGCGGCGCTGAAATCGTCCATGGCGGCGATAAATGCCTCCATATCGGCGGTCTGGCCCCGTATGCTGGGGGTCCGTTCGGCCGGCCCGCCGTCGCGAACGACCGTGGCAAGCTGAACCCAGCGGCGGAGACAGTTGGCCTGATGCCGCAATCCGGCGAGAATGCTGTTCGGCGAATCGACGCTCAGCAGGCCCGCCACCTCTGGGACAACCGCATAGCTATCGCGGTCTTTACGAAGGAGCTTCAGGGCCGCCAGAGCATCCAGCAGGATCGCAGTGGCCCGCCAGTCGCTGCGGAGGGTTTTCGCCAGGGCCGCGGCGGTCATCGGCCCGCGAGAAAGGGGCGTGAAAATGTCCAGGTCCGCCGCCGCCAAGATGATACAGGCCGGCTGAAATGCCCGAACGGTCTCCATCAGTCGCATCTCAGTCCACGGTTGCATCGCCACGATTCTCCTTTTCTCATACGTGCCGCGTCACCATGCCGCAACGGAACGGCAGGATAGGGAAGACCTTACGAACGGATGAGCATACCACCGACACACTCGAAAAGACACGGATTTTCCGGGGCGCTTCGGAGCAGTTTTTCGGCACTGGCTCTTGACGAGGTTGCCAACTTGGGATTTACTATGGCCTTTAGCATGCTGGAGTCGGAGTCCGGGTTCCACTCGGTGACGCAGATGCGTCCTAAGGGGCTTGGCTCAGACCGGCAGATAGGCGAATGGACAGTTGAAAGGAGACTTTCCGATGACAAGGACCGTTATCATTGCCACAACCCTGCTCTTGCTGGTCGCCGCCGTGGGATGCACCCCTTCGGATCGCGGATTAGGTCACAGGCTGCCACAGCGAACGACCTACGCCAGCCCAATGCCGGCTGCAGAAGCAGACCAGGTCGTCGGCTCCACTGACGAGGTGGATCTCGTGGAACAGGTAGCAACGCATCGGCGGTCCTACCGTCGCAGTCTGGAACTGCTCGTCACGCACTACACGGTCGTCGGGGACAATCGCAAGCTCAAGTGGGCTCAGGAAGAGCTGCGGGCCCTGGACCGGATGCCACAGTATCGCTACATTATCGACGCCCAGGTCATGCCCGCTGATTTGCGGGCGGCAACCCGAATCCCGGCTGCAGACGAACTGTATCTCGACGCCGTCGAAACGCAGCGACAGGCCGAGCCGATCGGGATCCTCAAAGATGAAGAGCTGTTGCGGGTCGCCCTGTCGAAGTACAACGCGTTGATCCGCCAGTATCCGAACTCGGACAAGATCGACGATGCCGCATACCGGGCGGCGGGAATCTACGAGTATTTCAAGGACTATGAGATCGCCCTGCTCTACTACCAGCGTGCGTATCAGTGGGACCCGGACACGCCGTACCCCGCGAGGTTCCGTGCCGCTTCGGTCCTCGACCGGAGGCTGCGTCGCCGCGGCGAAGCCCTGGAACTGTATCAGGAAGCCGTGCTCAGAGAGGGCGACCAATACGACGAGTGGAAGATGTATGGCGAACGACGCATCAGAGAACTCAGCACTTCCGAGAACTGATGCCATCCAACAGGTTCGTTGGCCAAACGCCTTTTCAGGGTCTGACACCGCGTCAGACCCTTTTTTGTTGGTCATAGGGGCTTGCCCAAGAAGCTGAACAGGAAATGGGCATGGAACCGCTTGAACGGAAGGTGGCGGATTTCATCCGGGACAACGATCTGTTCACCGGAACCGGGCAGATCCTGTTGGCCGTCTCCGGCGGCGCCGATTCCATCGCCCTGCTGCACGTGATGCATCGACTGGCGCAGCGTGGCGTAATCGCGGCTGAATTGCTCTGCGCCCATCTCCATCACGGGTTGCGAGGGGCGGCCGCCGATGGCGATGAGGGTTTCGTGATCCGGCAGGCGCGCGAGCTGGGCCTGCCCGTCGTCATCAGAGCCATTGACGTGAAGGCCCATGCCCACGAACACCAACTCTCCATTGAGACGGCGGCACGGCAGCAACGTCTGAACTGCCTTGCCCAAATTGCCCGCGAATGCAACTGCCCGTCGGTCGCATTGGGCCACCAGAAGAACGACAACGCCGAGACCGTCCTCCATCGGCTCGAACGCGGGACGGGCTTTCGCGGTCTGGCGGGCATTCACCCGATGCGGCGAGCCGGGGAGAACCTGACGTTCGTCCGCCCGCTGCTCTCCTGCTCGCACGCCGAAATCGTTGAGTACCTCCAATCGAGAGACTTGACCTGGCGGGAGGACCATACCAACCTGGACTGCATCCACACCCGCAATCGCATCCGGCACCGGCTGCTCCCGGCCCTGCAGGCGCAGTCCTGCGGCTCGCTCGTAGAGGAACTGACGGCCCTTGCGGCTTCAGCGGGAAGGCTCCACCACCAGGTCGCAACCGAGGCAGCGAAAGCGGCGGCAAAACACGCCGTCTTTGGCCCAGATCACGTCGCCATCCGGGCAACAGCGCTGAGCGGGCTGCCCAGACCGGTTGCCGCCGAACTGCTCCGGCAACTGCTGACCACGCTGGACCTTGGCGAACGAGATCTCACCCGACGCCACTATGAAGACCTTCTCGGACTCGCCCAATCATCTCCTGTGAAGAGAAGGTTGAGTCTCCCTGGCGGTTTCTCCGCTCACCGCAACTCGACGACGGTTGTACTCCGCAAGCCAACGCCGCGAAATGAGGGTCTGCCCGGCCCAGTCGAACTCCGCATTCCCGGTACGACGCAGTTCGGGCCCTATCGCATCGACGCCCATCTCCACGATGCAGCACAGCTCGACAGAGCCGCCATCGCCAGCAATGGAAGCCCGTTTCAGGAGTACTTCGATTTCAACCGGATACATCTGCCCGTCGTCGTGCGGGCTCGCCGAGACGGCGACCGCTTCGTCCCGCTCGGCCAACACAGCGACAAGAAGCTCGGCAAGTTCATCACCGCCGCCAAAGTGCCCGCCAGGTTGCGCCTGCAACCGGCCATCATTGAAGACTCCGAGAAGATCCTCTGGGTCTGCCCCATCCGTATCAGCGAGGCCGTCAAAGTCACCGAGAAGACCTCGATCCTTCTTGAGTTAAAGGCCACAGTGATGTAATCTCCGTTCATGGCTGGGCGTCGAAAAGGAGGGACGATATGATCGGTCGCAAGCAACTGCTCGAGCATGCCAAGGCGCAGGGGGCCACGGACATTCACATCTGTGCCGGGGCGCCGGTTCTCTTTCGCATCGGAGGCAGGCTCGTGCCGGTGACGAAGGAGAAGCTCTCGGCCCAACAGAGCCGGGAGATCGCCTACGATCTGCTGACTGCCGAACAGACGAAGCTCTTCGAGGAGCGGCTCGACTACGACCTGATGCTGGCTGAGGACAACGGACGATATCGCATCAACATCGGGTTTTTCGATAGCGCCGTCGGCGCGACGATTCGCGTTCTTCCCGCCTACGCCAGAACCATCGGCGAGCTGTTTCTCCCGGACGTCGTCAGGGATCTGGCCCATCGACGCAAAGGCCTGGTCCTGATCACCGGCGCGACCAGCCAGGGCAAGACCACCACGATGACCGCGATGATCGACGAGGTCAATACCACCAGCGAGAAACACATCATCACCATTGAGGACCCGATCGAATATACCCATGTGAACAAGACCGGCGTGGTCCGACAGCGAGAGATCGGCCGCGACACGCAGTCGTTCCAGAGCGGCCTGCGGGCGGCGTTGCGCCAGGACCCCGACGTGATCGCCATCGGGGAAATGCGGGACTACGAGACGATCAAGATCGCACTGACAGCGGCTGAGACGGGCGTACTCGTGCTCTCGACGCTGCACGTGATCTCGATCGACAAGATCCTCGAACGCCTGCTCAGCTACGCGCCGGCGCACGACGAGGGACAACTGCGGTTCCTGCTGGCCGAATCGCTTCAGGGCGTCATCCATCAGGAGCTGGTTCCCACCGTGGATGGCCGCCAGCGGGTCGCCTGCGAGGTGCTGGTGATGACCAGCGCGAGCAGGAACATCATCCGTCGCAAAGGCGGCTACTTCCTGCGAAGCGTGATCGAGACGGGCAAGAAGCACGGCATGGTCACGATGGACGAGTCGATCCACAGCCTGCTCGACCAGAAGAGTATCACCGAGGCCGTCGCGGAGAGTATCCTGGCCAACTACAAGTAGCCCACGGCGGACGTATGCCGTCGTCGAAGCGGTCGCGGTCAGAAATCACAGAGGCCCGAGATACAGCCACCGGAGTAGTCGTTCTCCACCGACACCGGCTCACCAGGCGAACCCTGCCTACGGGCATCCGGTTGGCCCATCGAGAGCACCTGCTCGCTCTTGGAGCCGTAGCGGTAAATCGTGATGCCCTTGCATCGGAGCCGGTGGGCCGCCAGATAGATCTCGCGGACCTCGTCGGCCGTCGCATCGGCCGGCAGGTTGATCGTCTTCGACACAGCATTGTCGGTGCACTTCTGAAACGCCGCCTGAATCTCCAGATGCCGTTGCGCAGGCACGTCGAACGTCGTGACGAACAGTCGTTTCACATCGGGCGGAATGCCTTTGACGTTCGTCAACGATCCGCTCGCCGCCACATCGGCCAGCATACGGCGGCTGTGGAAGCCGCGATCGCGAGCGATCCTCTCGAACCACGGGTTGACCTCGAAGAGCCGTGTCCCGGACAGGACGTGGCGAACGAAGCTGACGGCGAACAGCGGCTCGATCCCACTGGAGCAGCCGGCGAGGATGCTGATCGTCCCGGTCGGGGCAATCGTGTTGACCGTGGCGTTGCGGAGTTTGCGACCGCCCTTGGCGTGGATCGATCGCCGGAACGCAGGGAACGCTCCCCTGTCGCGCGCCAGTTGGGCCGAGGCATTGGCCGACTCGGTGTGAATGAACCGCATGAGCCTGCGTGCGAATGTCACGGCCTGCGGTGAATCGTAGGCGATCCCCAGACGAATCAGCATGTCCGCAAACCCCATCACTCCCAGGCCGATCTTCCGGTTGCGCCTAGTCACGTCGGCGATGGATTCGAGCGGATAACGATTGACATCGATCACATCGTCGAGAAACCGGACACCCCAATGGACCCGATCGCGAAGCCTGTCCCAGTCGACCGTGGCAACCGCCCGCCCGGCCCGGCCTTCAGTCACCATCCGCGCCAGGTTGATCGAGCCGAGGATGCAGCTCTCGAACGGCAACAGCGGCACTTCACCGCAAGGATTGGTCGCCTCGATCGCCCCCTGCTGAGGCGTGGGATTGTGCCGGTTGATGTGGTCGAGGAAGACCAGCCCCGGATCGCCCGTCCGCCAGGCGGCGTTGACCATCCTGTCGAACAAGGCGCCGGCGTTGATCTGTCCGGAACGTCGGCCGGTCCGTGGATTGATCAGGGCAAACGTCCTGTCCCCTGCCACGGCGCGCATGAACTTGTCCGTGACGCCGACGGAGAGATTGAAATTCGCCAGGACGCCGCTGCGACCCTTCGCCTCGATGAATTCCACGATGTCCGGATGGTCGCAGCGCAGGATGCCCATGTTGGCCCCTCTTCGCTTGCCGCCCTGCACGATGATCTCCGTCGCTTTATCGAAGATGCTCAGGAACGAAATGGGGCCGGAGGCATGTCCCTGCGTCGAAGCGACGACATCGCCGCGAGGGCGAAGTCGCGAGAAGGCGAACCCGGTGCCGCCCCCGGTCTGGTGGATGCGGGCCATCTCCCCGAGTGACTTGAAGATTCCCTCGATCGAGTCTTCGATGGGGATGACGAAGCACGCCGAAAGCTGGCCGAGACGCGTGCCGGCGTTCATCAAGGTCGGCGAGTTCGGCAGGAATTCCAGGTTTCGCATCATCTCGCAGAATCGCCCCTGCGCCGCATCGACGGCCGACGGCAATCCATAGTTCGCCTCCGCCTGGGCCACGTGCCGAGCCACTCTGTCGAACAGTTCATTCGGCGTCTCGACAACGCGACGCGCCGGGTCTCTGAGCAAGTACCGCCTCTTGAGCACTTCGATGGCGTTGATCGACAGCTTGAGATCGTCTCTCGAACCTAAAGCCACCTTGGCCAGGCGTATCTGCGAGCGATCCTCGCGATACAGGATATACGCCTTGGCAATGCGACAGTGGCCTTCACTCATCAGGACCGTCTCGACGACGTCCTGAATGTCCTCGATGCCGGGGACTCCCTTGCCATAGCGTCGGACCAGATGATCGACGACCCCTCGCGTCGTTTCGGCCGCGATCTGGCCCGCCCGCTTCGCATCGCGGAGGACCTCGAAGGCCGCCCGCTCGACAGCGTCCCGAATCCGCGTCGCATCGAACGGCACCACACGCCCATCGCGCTTTCTGACCCCGCCCGGTACATGCACACGGCTCATGACAGCAAACCTCCACAGCGGTCATTCATCCCCTGGCGCCCCGCCCGCCGAACGCCAAGCAAACGCCCCGTGCGCCCACCATAAAGCGCCCAACCACAAACCACCATGCCTTTTTGCGGTTTTCTCACCTGCCCGTGCCTGAACACCGGAATTCTATCAAGATTCTTGACTCGATGTACGATCTAAGGATATAAGCTTTCGCGCCGAGTTTCCATCCGGCGGCCGAGCACGAAAACAGGGTCCTATAACGTAGAACTAAAGGAGAGTCAGAGTGAATCGATCGAAACCACTTGGGCTCGTAGCTATTCTGCTCGCCATCAGCCTGATCGCAGGGTGCTTTTCTTCCAATCCCGAAGACATCCGCGCTTTCGTGAAACCCTATGAAGTCGA
>JAAYBA010000123.1 GCA_012719085.1 Planctomycetota bacterium | reverse complement strand
GCATCGACGTGGACGGAGATGGGCGCAACGAGATTATCCAATCCTCCATCGCCTGGGATACAACCTGGGGCGACCCACGTCTGGCGATCTGGCGAGAGGACGGGACGGCCCTGCCGGGCTGGCCTCAACTGCTGTCCTTCGCCTACGACCCGCCCTTCTGCGCGGTCGGCGACATTGACGGCGACGGCGACTACGAGATCGTCGGCACGTGCAACTACGACGGGATCGTCTGTGCCTGGCACGCCGAAAGCGGCGATGACGTCGATGGTTGGCCCAAAGCGCTGGGGGGATGGTACGGCAGCATTGTCGGCTATCCCGTCCTGGCCGACCTGGACGGTGACGGGGACAGCGAGATCATTATCGGCCTCGACTACCAGTCGGCGGACACCTTCGCGTTGCATGCCCTCCAGGGCGACGGCACGCCGCTCTGGCAGCGGCGCTATATCTGCGAGGCAGCCATCAGCGCAGCCGACTTCGACGGAGACGGCGACATCGAAATCGCCTTCTGTGGATATGGCCCGGGCGTCAGCAACCTCTACACGTATCTTTT
Source organism: Planctomycetota bacterium (assembly GCA_012719085.1). Taxonomy (GTDB): domain Bacteria; phylum Planctomycetota; class Phycisphaerae; order Sedimentisphaerales; family Anaerobacaceae; genus Anaerobaca. Next base: position 981 of record JAAYBA010000123.1, on the reverse strand, counting down.
CGATCACCAGGGCCAGTTGATCGCGCGATGGCGCGGCGGCAGCGGCAAGGGCACCGCCATCGCCGATCTGGACGGCGACGGACAGTGTGAGTTGATCTTTTGCACGGAGGACGGCGTACAGGCCGTCGGCATCGACGGCAGCACCATCTGGAAGACGCGGATCGGCGACGGATTCGATACCGCCGGCGGTCTGAGCGTCACAGACGTCGACGACGACGGACGCAGTGAGGTATTCGTCAACAGCTATGCCCAAGCGGACGGCTACTCTTTCACACGGGTTCACGCCCTCGACTATCAGGGTCAGCCGATAACCGAGGCCGAATTCCCGAAGATCGTCATCGGCGATCCGGGCCACAGCGCGCCGCTGATCGCCGACATCGACGGCGACGGACAAAAGGAGATCCTCGTCGGCACCGCCGGCGCGGCACTGATGGCCTGGGAGTTGGACGGCTCGATCGTGACCGGATTCCCCATGCTGACTCTGCCGACGGAAATCGACTGCACGATAACGATCGCCGATCTCGACCAGGACGGCGACGTCGAAATCCTGGTCGGCGGCTATGACTATCGCTTCCACGTCGTGGACATGCCGGGTCAAGCCGATCCGGACACCGCCGACTGGAGTGCGGCTCGGCATGACCCGCAGAACTCCGCCTGGGCCGCCATGATCCCAACGTTGGATCTGAGCGAAGCGCCGCAGGAGATCCGGCCGGGACAACGGCTCTCGCTCGAACTGCGGGCGTCAAATCCGGAAGATCGCCCCCTGCGATTCATCGTCGGCTCATTGCCCGAGGGAGCTTCGTTCGATGAGAGTACGCGGATCGTTTCCTGGAAGCCCACGGCCGCCCAGGCATTCCGGACGTATCGCTTCTCGTTCCTGGTCACCGACGGCATCCACCAGACCAGCCGCAGCGTGGCCATCACTGTGATCCCTGACGCAATTTATGCGGCCGACATGGATACCGATCCGAACTGGCAACT
>JAAYBA010000122.1 GCA_012719085.1 Planctomycetota bacterium | reverse complement strand
TAGACCTCGACATAGTCGGCGGGGTCGGGGGTGCGGTAGCCGTAGTGGACCCCGTCGTAGCGGGACAGATTGCTCGACGCCTCGGCCGTGGCGATAACATAGTAAGCCGCGATGGCATAGTCCAGGTGCGGCATGTCGATCTCGACGATCTGCGCTCCCGCATTGCGATACACGTCGAGAGCCGCATCGAGAGCCGCGCGGACTGATGCCTCCGCCCCCGCATTGAAGGCGGGCGCCACGCCGATCCGGAGCCCCTCGACGGGCTTGTCGAAACCGTCGAGGCAATCGGGAACCGGTGCGACAGTCTCATCGACACTGGTGCTGTCGGCCGGGTCATGCCCGGCGATCACGTTCATCAGAAGCGCCACGTCTGCCACCGTTCGGCCGAACGGACCGATCTGATCCAGACTCGAACCGTAGGCGACCAGGCCATATCGCGAGACACGACCGTACGTGGGCTTGAGGCCCACCACGCCGCAGAAGCTGGCCGGCTGGCGAATGGACCCGCCCGTGTCGGAACCCAGCGCCACCGGGCACAGCCGGGCCGCCACCGCCGCCGCGGAGCCCCCGCTGCTGCCGCCCGGAACGCGGTCCGGGGCCCACGGATTGACCGTCTTGCCGAGCGCGGAGTTCTCCGTGCTCGAGCCCATCGCGAACTCGTCCATGTTTGTCTTACCGACAATCACGGCGTCAGCGTCGAGAAGCCTGCGGATTGCTGTGGCGTCGTAAGGAGAATGGAAACGCTCCAGCATGCGCGAACCGCACGTGGTCGCACCAAACGTGGTACACAGAACGTCTTTGACGGCGATGGGGACGCCCGCCAGCGGGCCGACCGGCTCGCCGGCTGCGATTCGGCGATCCACGTCCCCGGCGCGGGCCGCCGCCTCATCGCGGAACAGGCTGAGGAAGGCGCCGACCGTCGATTCGAGCCGGTCGATCTGTGCGAACGTCGCGGCGACGGCTTCGGCACTGCTGATCCGCCGGGCGGCGATGGCCTCTCGAAGCTCGATGGCTGTCAGGTCTGTCAACGTCATACGCAGACTACTTCCGCTCGGAGCCTTTGCGATGGCTCAGAAGCCATTCGTAGAGCTTCGGGTTGTCGTAGGTCGCCGTCCAGGAATCGTGCCGAGCTTCCGGATAGACGGTGAACTCGACGTTGCCGCCGGCGGCCTTGAGGGCCTCAACCATCTCCTCGGACTGCGACAACGGGACGGTGCCGTCCTTGGCGCCGTGGAAGACCCAGATGGGCATATCGCGCAGGCGGCGTGCCATGCGCGGTTGTCCCCCGCCGCAGATCGGCACCAGCGCCGCAAACCGCTCGGGACAACTTGCCCCCAAAGCCCACGTCCCGTAGCCGCCCATGCTCAGGCCCGTCAGATACACGCGGGATTCGTCGACCTGGTACTTCTCGACGAGGTCGTCGAGCAGTGCGATCAGCACCTGCACCTGGGCGGGATCGGACCACGACCGGCCGTTGGGACATTGCGGGCTGGCGATGATGAACGGCAGCGTCTTGCCCTGCGCGACCAGCTTGGGCGGGCCGTGCACCTTGACCTTGTCGAGATCGCTGCCGCGCTCGCCGGCGCCGTGGAGAAACAGCATCAAAGGCCACTTCTGCGAACCATCGCCGTATCCTTCGGGCAGATACAGAAGGTAGTCAATCCCGACGGCAACCTGCTTGTCCAACTTCATCGGTCGCTGCCCGGAGGCCGGCGTCGGCTTCGGACGGCTGGCCCGATGACTCAGCAGCCAGTCGTAGAGTTCGGGGTTGTCGTAGGTGGCCGTCCAGGAATCGTGGTTTGCCTCCGGATACACGGTCAGCTTCGCGTTGCCGCCGACCTTCTCGACCGCCTGGACCATCGTTTCGGACAGAACCAACGGCACCACGGAATCCTGAGCGCCGTGGAACGCCCAGACCGGGACATTCTTGAGCCGGTCGGCCAGATACCAGTCCCCGCCGCCGCAGATCGGGGCAATGGCCGCGAATCGCTCGGGGTGCCGAGTCGCGAGCGTCCAGGTTCCGAAACCGCCCATGCTCAGGCCGGTCAGGTAGATCCGGTCGGGGTCCACTGCGTATTTCGATTCGATCTCGTCCAACAGGGCCATCAGTGTGTCGGTCTTCTCGGTCCACCACTGTCCGGCCGGACACTGCGGCGAGACGACGATGAACGGATAGTCCTTGCCCTGCTCGATCAACTTGGCCGGTCCGTGCACCTTGACCAATTCCAGGTTGTCGCCCCGCTCGCCGGCGCCGTGCAGGAACATCAGAAGCGGCCAGCGCTGGTCCTTCTCGCCATAGCCGGCAGGCAGGGAGAGCAGATAGTCGCACTCCACCGCCTTGGAAATGTGTTTCGTGAGTTTCTGTTCGGTCTGACTGGCTCCCATGACGGCATCGTCTCCCCAAATCCCAGCGATCCACAACACCGCAAGCAACAGTCCTATCCGCCTGACGTCTCTCATGCTCGGCACCTCCCAACACAGCGACCTTGCCATTGCCGGTATTCGCACGGCGGCGCCTTACGCCGCCGAGTTATCATCGAGAATCTTCGGCACCTTGAAGAACGGGCCATCCCGCTCGGGCGCGTTGGCCAGGATCCGTTCCGTTCCCAGCGAAGGCTTGATTTCGTCGTCACGAAGAACGTTGCCAATCGGCAGGCAGTGGGCCAGCGGCTCGACGCCGTCCGTATCCAGTTCGTTCATCTTCTCGACGTATCCGAGGATCGCCCCCAACTGACCGGTGAACTCCTCGATCTCGTTGTCGCTCAGTTGGAGCCGGGCCAGCTTGGCCACCTTGCGAACCTGGTCGGCGTCGATTCTCCGCGACATCGGCAATTCCACCCAAAGAAAAAAGCGAGGCAGACCTTGCCCCGCTTCGGCTTTTCAACTGCAAAGGAAGGTCTCGCTCAGCTCGCCGCTTTCTCCGCGGGTTGGTAATTCCGCTTGACCGGTTTGACGATCAACCCCATACGAATGGCCTTGGCGGAAACACGGACACGGCAGACCTTTCCGTCGACGACGGCGCGGACCTTTTGAATGTTCGGCTTGAACTTCCGCTTGGTAACGCCGGTGACCTTCTTACCGACACCGCCAAGTCGCTTGGCCTTACCGCGACGGGAAATGCTCTTTCCCGAGATCGTTCGCCTGCCCGTAAAATAGCATACTCTCGACATATAACCTGCTCCTGCATCAACATTTGCTGCAATCGATCGCGTTCGCCGCGCCCGCCCGTCGACGGACGGATAAACCGGTATTTTAGCGAATCACTGGGGCATTGCAAGGCTTACCTGCGAAGGAAGGCAGAAATTCTGCGTTCGCCGGCGGCATCCCCCGGAGGCCGACAGATGTGAAACCTGCTCACTTGGCCTGTACGGCGTCGATCTCGATCTCGAAGAGCAAGTCGTCGCGGCAGACGTCGTTTTCGGCGACGATGACGGGGAACGGGGCAAGGCTGTTGTCGCGGCAGTAGGCTGCCAGAAGAGGGGCATCCTCGGCCCGTTTGAAGTAGGCCAGGGAGCGGGTCACGTCGGCCCAATCCATCCCTCTGGACTGGAGAATGGCCTGCACCACCTCCATCGTCAGCCCGACCTGGGCCTGGGTGTCGTCGAGGAAGACGGTGCGGCCCTCCTTGTCGATGCTGGCGGTCCCGGATACGTAGAGTCGCTTGTGGTCGGGCATCGCGACCTCGACGGCCCGGCTGAACGAACTGCCATAGTCCCGCGCCGACGACTGCAACGGCGACGGCACAGTGTAGACCTCCACGCCTGGGGCCTTGGGGCTCAGGGCCAGCAGCCCTGCTTCGAGGGCGGCGTCGGCGGCATTGCCCCCGCCGATCCCCGTACTGGCCGGGACCAGCCCGTCGAAGACCTTCTTCTCCTCGAAAAACCGCGTGCGAACGCGATTGAAGTCGCTGTACCAGTCGAGAATATCGTGGTTATAGAACCACGTCCGGAAGACGTCCGAGAAGGCCAGCCCCTGCCCCGCAAGAACCTCGTCCATCCAGCGGAGAATGCCATCGGCCTGCTCGGCCCTGTCGCGCGAGGTGTCGGCGGGCAGCAGACCGGTCAGGCGGCAATATCGTGCGGCGGCGTCCTCGAAGAGACTGCCGACGACCCGCCCCCTCGACTGCACCCGCGTGACGGCCATCCCGGAGGCGATCCAGATATAGAGCCCGCAGAGGTTTTCGGCGCGGGTGTTCTCCACCCAGCCGGTCGGCAGGCCCGTCCCGTCGATGGCCCGCGCCAGATCGGGCAGCCACCGTCGGTCCTGGGCGGACATGCCCAGCACCTCAGCGCTGATCACCTGGCCGCCCAATGCGTGCACCACCTCGCCGGCCCGGCGGAACATCGAATCGGGAGTCTCGCCCTTCCGGGGAGTCAGCGTGACGAAATGTTCCCGAACGGGGCTTCGATCCAGCGTAATAACGTCTGAATCTGCGAGGACTTGTTTGCGAATCAAACCCAAAACTGCCACTCCTTCGCCGAACGGACAGACGAGACGATGCTGTGTTCCAGACAAAGCCAAACCTGTATTATACCAATAACGGCCGCTCGCGACAACGACTTCAGAAAGGCGAACGCAGATTGCCCATTTTAACTCGCCCCGGAAACAGCTCTGTCAAGGGACCGAATATAACCGTCCCCACGGCCCTGGCGCCCGTGCCCATGCGCACCTGTCGCCACGCAGGACCCCCTCTTCGGAGGCAGCGCCGAAGACACGACCAATCGTCTTATGGGACCGGAGACAACGCATATCCCACCTGTCATGCGGGAGTTTCTTCCGGAATCGAACGTTTCTTCCGAGTCCATCCCGACGCACCGGTGTCGTCGGCCGGGTTTCAGGGCCGATTCGACGATAGGCAGGCGTTGCTGCAATGAGGCCATCGAGGCCGGCAGAGCGGCTCTTGCGGCGTTCCACTTCGTCTTGGCCGGAGAGCCATCGGCCGATCCCACCGGTGCGTCGGTCCGTGGCACAGGATTTGCCGCCGGGTCTCCAATATCATGAATGCAATAGCCGTCGTTCGGGAAAAGCGACCAACCCGGCTTGTTGTCGGGCGTTTGAGTCATGTTTCTTGTCAGTAAGGAGGCACCAGATGGACATCGCCAGCGTTCTTGCCAACTCAGGATACAGTCTTCAAGCCTTGGGCCAGATATCTGAGGGCACATCAAAACCAAGCGACGCGGAGATGGCGTTGCGTCTGATCGAGCAGAGGGACAAGAACGGCAACGGCACGCTCGATGCGGCCGAGTTGTGCATCTCCGAAGAGGCCTTCAAACAAGTCGACGCCGACGGCGACGGGCAACTCAACGCCCAGGAACTCATCGATGGCGCCGAACAGATCCGCAAGGCCATGGGCCCGCCGCCCGGGATGCCCTCGATGCAGGGCCGCGCATCGGACGAGACCGACAGCACGACGAAGACACTTCTGGACTACATCAAACAGGATGAGGAGGAGGACGACACCACGAAGACAGTCCTGGACCTGCTATTCTGATCGGAGCGAGGTCTCTTCAGGAGGCATCGGTCTTTCGTCCGTCCCTTCGGCGGCCGTTCGAACCGGGTGGTTTCGTCCGCGCACGGCCGCTTTGGGTCTGTGTTGCGGTCGGCGCCGCCTGCAACGCGGCCACCTCCGCCTTCGTCAGCGGCCGATACCGGCCTACGGCGAGATCCTGCAGTTTGAGTTTGCCAATGCTCGTCCGCTTGAGGCTCTTGACCGGGACGCCGACGTTCGCCAGCATCCGGCGGACCTGCCGATTCAACCCCTGGCTGATGGTGATCTCGACGGATGACTCCTGGTTGCCGGCCTTGAGCACCTTGACCGTGGCCTTTCCCGTTTTGCCCTCGGCCAGCCAGATGCCTCTCTTGAGCCGCTGAACCGCCTCGGCATCCAGCCGGCCCTTGACCGTCGCGATGTAGGTCTTGGGCACCTTGTAGCGCGGATGGGTCAGGTGGTTGGCCAGTTCGGCGTCGTTGGTCAGGACGATCAGGCCGGTGGTGTCGGCGTCCAGGCGACCGATGCAGAAGATCCGCTGCGGACATCGGACCAGATCGACGGCGACCTTGCGCCCCTCGGGATCGCGATTCGTGCAGATCACTCCTTTGGGCTTGTTGAGCGCAAAATACACGCGTTGAGGCGGCTTGAGACGCTTGCCGTCGACGGAAATCGCATCCGTCTGGGGATCGACAAAGGCCGGCAGAGAATCGACCACGCGTCCATTGACCCGCACCACCCCGGTCAGAATCAGCTCCTCGCACTCCCTGCGAGAGGCCACTCCGGCCGACGCAATCACCTTTTGCAGTCGTTCTCTTGCCATCGTCCGTCACCCACAAACCCATTACGCCCAATGTACCATATGTGAAGAACGCCTATCCCAAGCCAAGCGTCCCCAGTCGCTGGCCGATCCCGTACACGATCGCCATACTCAGCAGCCCCCAGAGAAGCATCCCCACCTGAAAGGGGCGATCGCACAGGATCAAGCGCACCGGATCGGAATACACCCCCTTCTGCGTCAAGGCACTGAACCGGAAGATACAATACAGCACCAGCGGGGTCGTGTAAACGAGGTTGTTCGTGCCGAACAGTTCCTTCGTACGGTAGTCCATCGCATACAACAGAAAGCACGCCACCGCCAGCACGCTGGTCACGTCGAGCATATGCGCCAGCAACTCGGGGGTGTATTCGCCCAAGGTCTTGCGGAAGGCCTCGCTGTTGGCCTGGAGCTGGGCGATTTCACCGCGACGCTTGCTGAACGCCAGGAACAGACACAGCGCAAAGGTGCAGATCACCAGCCAGGGAGAGATCGACACCTCGATCGCCACCGCCCCGGCCACCGCCCGGAGCACGAAGCCGGACGCAATGATGATGCAGTCCAGAATCATCACGCGCTTCAGCGCCAGCGAGTAGAGCACCATCTGCACCATATAGGCGGCCAGAATGAACGCCAGCGCCGCAGACAGCAGCCCGCCGGCAATCAGTGACACCGCCGCCGATGCGCCGGCGATCGCCACGGCAGCTCGCACCTTCACGCGACCGGCCGCCAGCGGCCGATGACGCCGTTCGGGATGGATGCTGTCGGCCTGGCGATCCAAAAGGTCGTTGACGATGTAGATGGCCGAGGCCGCCAGTGAGAAACAGACGAACGCCCACACCGCCTGGCCCAGCGTCGTCATCGCCTCGCCCAGGGGCTGCTGCAACTGCCGGGCAAAGATCAATGCCGCGAAGACGAAGACATTCTTGATCCAATGAACCGGCCGCATCAACAGAAAATAGTCTTTCATACCGTTCTCCGACACGTCGGTGACAACCAAAGAACCTGACGATCCACATCACCATAACTCCGCACCAAAGACCAGTATACACCGGGATCGCCCCCGCCATGTAGGACAAAAGCAGCCACCCCGCGTCTTCACCGACTCCGGCGGTGGCCGACGCAGGCGAAATCCTTGCCGTCATCGCGTCCTATATGATACGATCAGATACAAGGATGTCATGTGGATGAGAAGAAACGCGACCAGCAGAGCATACCGATGGTGACAGATACCGTGCGCCGGACGGCAATGAGAGAGTCCGCCAAGGCCCGCTGTAGGACGGGCACGACGATGGCCCTGGCCGGCATTCTGCTCGTCGGACTGGTCCTGCGCATCTCCTATTTGCGGGAACACGTTCATTCCCCTGACTTCTCGCTACCACAAGTGGATGCCGGCTACTACGACTACTGGGCGCGAGCCATAGTCAGTGGCGATTGGACAGTCCCCAGAAACCTCAGCGACCTTCCCGATCCGGAGATTCGAACCAAGCCCTATTTTCACCCGCCCGCGTATCCGTTCTTCCTGGCTGCAATCTATCGGCTGACGGACGGCAGCTACCTGGCGGTGCGTGTGGTCCAGATGGCCCTGGGGCTGGTCAACTGCTGGCTGGCTTATCTCCTGGGCCGTCAGGTATTCACGCGGGGTGTCGGGCTGCTCTTCGCCCTGTTCATGGCGGTCTATTGGGTCTTCATCTTCTTCGAAGGAGAACTGCTTTCTCCGACTCTGTTGGTCACGCAAGGCCTTCTGCTGCTGTACCTGCTGATCCGCTGGACGGATCGCCCCACGTTCGTGTGGGCCGGAGCCGCCGGTGTCGTCTTCGGTTTCTACGCGCTGACACGGGCCAACGTCCTGCTGTTCGGGCCGGTCGTGATCGCCTGGGCCTTCTGGCTGTCACGCCGCGGCGACGCTGTCCGACCATTCCTGCGCATGGCCGGCGGCTTCTGCCTCGGCGCCGCGATGACCATCGCACCGGCGACAATCCGCAACTACATCGTCTCCGGGGAGTTTGTCCTGATCACCACGAACGCCGGCGTCAATCTCTACGTCGGCAACAACGAGACGTCCACGGGAACCTACTCCGGCATTCCGAGTCTGCACGGACTGAGCATCGAGAACGAATACTACCCGTGCGTTATCGAGAGCGTCGAGCGCGTAGTGGGCCGGAAGATGAAGGACTCGGAGGTCGCCTCTTGGTTTGTCGACCGGGCCGTCGCCTATGCGCGTGCCCATCCCTGGCAGACCCTCAAGCGGATGGCCGTCAAGGCAGCCCTCTTCTGGGGACCGGTGGAGGTGCCCAACAACAAGGTGCTCGGCAGCGAGAAGACCAGTTCGCCTACCCTGCGGTACCTTCCTGGGTTTCCGATCGCCCTGGCGCTGGCGGTCTTCGGCGCCATCGGGCTGATTGCCGGTGCCGTACAGCGCACACCCGACCCGCAGGGCCAAGCCACAACGCCGCCGGCCAGAGGAGCAGTCGAGGCGTCGGCCTTGATCGCGCTGTTCGTTCTGGCCACGTTCGCATCGTATCTGCCGTTCTTCATCGCCGGACGGTTCCGCGTCCCCATCATCCCGTTCCTCCTCTTGTTCGGCGCCTATGGAATCCACCAACTGGGCCGCACAATCTTCGCCGGACAATATCGCACAGCGGCCCTGCGGGGGGCCATTCTTGCGGTCCTGCTGGGTGCCGCCCACGTTCGCCTGGTTCCCTACGAGCCGCAGCCGGCGCAGCGGCATCTGCTGCGGGCCACGTGCTATCGGCTGGCCGACAAGATCGACCCGGCGATCGAGGAATGTCGCGCCGCGACGCAGCTCGACCCCAACAGCGAGGAGGGACATCGACGCCTGGCCGACCTGCTGATGCTCCGCGGCGACCCCCGCCAGGCCGCCGTGCACTATCAACATGCCGCCCGCCTGCAACCCGGGCGATTCGAGGTTCAGTACAATCTCGCCATGGCCCTCATCGCCGTGGGCGACCACGATCGGGCCGTTGGACACCTGCGTCTGGCCGTGCAGATCCAGCCCGAGGCCGCCGAGGCCCACTATCGTCTGGCCGGCCTTCTGCGCCGGAAGGGACAGATCGACGCGGCTATTGCCACCTACAGACAGACCATTGAATGCGATCCGAACCATATCAGGGCGCGCCGCGATCTGGCCGCCCTGCTGTTATCTCAGCGGCGACCCCAGGAAGCGCTCGATCAACTCCGATGGATTGTCGATCGCGGAGACGCCAACGCGGACGTTCACAATCTGGCAGGCGTTGCATGGAAGCTGATCGGAGACCTGGACGAAGCCGTAGCTTCCTACCGTCGGGCCCTCGCTATCAATCCCGATTACCACCTGGCGCACAACAACATCGCCAACGTCCTCGCTGCGCAGGGCCGATCGGATGAAGCGGTCGCCCACTACCGACGGGCCCTGGAAATCAAGCCCGACTACACTCAGGCCCGAGAGGGCCTGAACGATCTCCTGCGCGCGCAGGGTTCGTCGGATGGGCCGGGCCAGGTGGAGGAGATTCCGCAATGAACGCTCTTGCCGCCAGGGCCCGGACAGAGCCGATCGTTCCCATCGCATTGAGTCTGCTATGATCACGACCGTCGTATTCGACCTGGATGACACTCTCTACGATGAGATCGACTACTGCCGTAGCGGTTTTGCGGCCGTAGCGCGATTCCTTGCCAAAGTCATACCCACGCCCTGCTCCGATGACGTGTTCGCCCGTCTCTGGCGACATTTCACCGCGGGCAACCGAACCACAACGTTCAACGCGACCCTCGACGAACTGGGGGTCCCCGGCGACGAGGCCCTGATCGCTCAGCTCGTCGAGGTCTATCGAAACCACCGGCCCGATCTGACGCTGCCGGAGGACAGCCGTCGCGTGCTGGAGAGGCTCGGCCGCTCGCACCGGCTCGCCCTGCTGACCGATGGTTTCCTGCCCGCCCAGCGTCTGAAGGTCCAGGCCCTCGGCATCGAGGCCTGCTTCAGCGCGATCGTGTACACCGAGGAACTGGGCCGATCCGCCTGGAAGCCCTCACCGCTGGGCTTTGAGAGGCTCATCCGGATGCTGGAGACGGCGCCCGATTGTATGGCCTATATCGGCGACAACGAGAGCAAGGACTTCATCGCCCCCAACCACCTCGGGATGCTGACCGTCCAGGTCCTGCGCGAGCGGCGTCTGCACTGTCAATCGAGCGATCGAGCCGAGGCGCAGGCACGCCTGAAGACGGCCCGAATCGACGATATACCGAACCTTCTGGTCCGATAGGAACACACGTCTGCACACGACCAGATTGCCCGGCCCGGCGGGGTTCTTTTTTCTTGACTACGGCGTCGCCAAAGGCGATAATATGGTGAAATTGGTAGCTATGGGCGATTTTCTGTGTTCCGAGGAGTCTTTTTATGCCGCCAGGTAAGAGACGTCAAAGCAATGCTATGCTCTATACGCTGATCACCTTCGTCGGACTGTTCATCGTCGCGACGACGGTTGCGGTCATTTACTACGTCAAGGCCGAAGAACTGCGCACCACCACCGAGGAAGCGCAAAGCGAGTTGAGCAAGATGGCCTCGGCGGATGAGGTGCGGCGGGTGGGGGACATCGTCGGAACCAAGCTCCCCGGACAAAGCAACCTCGGGAGCATGCTGGAATACTTCAACCAGATCGCGGCCATCGTCATGGGCCGACCGGTCCAGGTCACCAGCGCCGAAGTGAATGCAGGCAACGTCACCAACGCCTTCCGGTCGCTGGTCGAGCAGACCCGCCCCTACATCAATATCGGGGCTCCCGATCCCAACGCCACCGCCCCCGACCTGGCCGATCCGAACCGGGTGTCGCTGCGGTCCATAGCGAGTGATCTTCTGGCCAGACTCAAACAGACCGCCGAGCAACTGGACGCCAGAACCCTTCAGTTCGAGAAACTCCAGCAGGAGTTCAACGACGCGACGGGACTCTGGAAACAGACGGCCGACGAGCTCAACGCCCGAATCGGCGAATACGAAGTTCAGGTTCAGCAGACCCAAACCGACTACAATGACCTGCGGGCACTGCTCGAACAGAGCTCCGAGCAGCGTGCGGGCAACATCCTGCGGCAATTGGAGGACGAGCGGGCGCTGTCGCGACAGTTGAACCAGGACCTGCTCAAGGCCCAGGCCGATCTGGAGATCGCCCAGCAGCGGCTCAGCGGCGCCCTGACGGAGGTCGCCAAGGTTCAGCCGTCGCCCGACCCAGAGGCACCGGCCTACAAACCCGACGGCAAGATCATCCTGGTGGACGAGGCCGCCGGCATCGTCCACATCAACCTGGGCTCGGACGACCGCGTCTATCGCGGCCTGACCTTCTCGGTCTATGACAAGGCCCCCGGGGTGCCGCGAGACGGAAAGCCCAAGGCCCAGATCGAGATCTTCGCCATCAGCAAGACGACCTCCACCGCCAGAGTCCTGTCCTCCGAGAAGAGAAACCCCATTGCCACCGACGACATCGTCGCCAACCTGATCTGGGACGCCGGCAAGAAGAACCACTTCGTCATCGCAGGGGACTTCGACCTGACCGGCAAGGGACAGCCGACCTATGACGCCAAGACCCGAATTGCAGACCTGATTCAGAGATGGGGCGGGGCGACTTCGGATGAGGTTTCGGCGACAACCGACTTCGTCATTCTCGGCACCGAACCTCGAGTCCCGCGGGAACCCAGCCTTGATGAAATTGCCGGCGATCCAACGCTGAGAGATCGGTATGAAACGGCTCGCCAGCAGCGGGAGTATTACAACCTGGTCCGCCAACAGGCCGGGGCGTTCTATATCCCGGTGTTCACGTTCGAGCGATTCCTCTACCTCATCGGCTACGAGAACTACATCGGAAAGCCCGGCGCCTTCTGATCG
>JAAYBA010000121.1 GCA_012719085.1 Planctomycetota bacterium | reverse complement strand
GGCCAGGTTGGCATAGGCCTTTCTCAGCAGGGCGGCCTCGAAGACCTGGGGCGTCTGGGCCTCGAAGAGGTTGGCCCGGTCCACCGTCCGCGCGATGACGCCGTCTTTGGCCTCTTTGAGGGTCGCCGTGACGGGGCAGGCGGGGATGGCGGCTCCGCTCTTGCCGGCGGCGGCAATGACATCGCCGACGAGTTGCTCGGTCGCACAGCACCGGCATGCATCGTGGACGGCGATCAGGTCGATGTCGTCGGCGACCAGTTCGAGGGCCGTTCGGATCGTGTCGAAACGCTCGCCGCCCCCGAAGAAGGTCTTGACGCCGAAGAACTTGAGGTTGGCGCCCCATTTGACGTCGACGATCTCCTCATCTTCCTTGGAGATGCCCAGCAGGACCTGCCTGACGTCGTCGCGGCTGGCGAACAGCTCGATGCTTCGCACGAAGACGGCCCGGCCATCGACGTCGACGAATTGCTTCTTTCGTTTTCCGCCGAACCGGGTCCCCGGTCCGGCCGCACAGATGATAGCTGCCACGTTCTTCTTCGGCACCGTCGTCTCCTCAAACCGACCTAATAGTCAATGCCCCGTCGGGCAGGTATGCCTCGATCGAAGGGATGCTTCACCATCTTCATCTCGGTGACGAGGTCGGCCAGCTCGACCAGCTCTGCGGGAGCGTCGCGACCCGTCAGCACGATCTCGACGGCCCGATCGCGCCGCTCGATCAGCCCCCGGACGTCCTCCAGGCTCGCCAGCCCATGTGCCAGGCAGAAGACGATCTCGTCGAGGATCAGGACGTCATAGCATCGCTTCTGTGCCGTCTCCGTCAGTTTGGCCAGGGCCTCGCGAATGGCGGACCGTGTCCGTTCGACTGCTTCTTCATCTCCGAAAGATGCGGCCATGTCCCACTCGGCGTCCAGTGCCTCAACCCGAATCCGGACCGCCCCCAACTGAAGGGCGAATCGCTCGCCGAGATCGAGCGACGGCGGCTTGAGGAACTGATAGATCAGCACCTTGTTGCCCTGTCCGGCCGCCCGCAACGCCAGCCCGAAGGCCGCCGTGGTCTTGCCCTTGCCGTCGCCCGTATAGACCTGAACCAATCCTTGCTCCAGCATCGCCGTATCTTATGCCCATTGGCGTGTGCCTTCAACCCTCTGCTCGGCTGCAGGACGCGAGCGTTCCGAGGCACGACCTTCAGGGTGCGACCGGTTTTTGTGGCGGAGCCGGACGGCAGGCCGTATGATGGCCGTACTGATGCCGCGATCCGTGTCGCCTGCAAGGAAGGAGCCGCAACGATGAACCGCTGCACATCTCGACGGGCGTTTCTCAAATCCACTGCAATTGGCTTGGGCGCGTTGGCATGCGGCCGGACGCCGGGACGCGCCGCCGCCGGCAGGCTGCCCAACATCATCTTCCTGCTGACCGACGACCATCGGTGGGATGCGCTGGGCTGTGCGGGCAATTCGATCGTTCGGACGCCGCACATCGATGCGATGGCCGCCGGCGGGGTGCGGTTCACCAACGCGTTCGTGACGACCTCGATCTGCGCGACCAGCCGGGCCAGCATCTTCAGCGGCCAGTACGCCCGACGCCACGGCATCCACGATTTTGCGACGCCGTTCTCCGACGCTGCCTGGGCCGACACCTACCCGGCCCGGCTCAAGGCGGCCGGCTACCGGCTCGGCCTGGTCGGCAAGCACGGCGTCGGGGCCGACCGCGACTTCGACAAAGACACGTTCGACGTCTGGCGGGGCATCGCCGGCCAGCCCGTCTACGAGCAAAAGGACGAGCACGGCAACTACAAGCATCTGACGACGATCATGGGCGAGCAGTCGATCGAGTTCCTTCGCGGCTGCCCGCCTGACCGGCCGTTCTGCCTGTCAGTCAGCTTCAAGGCCCCGCACGTCCAGGACGCGGACCCCCGGCAGTTCATCTACGACCTGGCACACAAGGACCTCTACCAGGACGTCACGATTCCCGTGCCCGAAACCGCCTCGCCCGAGCACGTCGCGGCGCTGCCGGAATTCCTGCGCAACGATGCGACGACGGCCCGCGTCCGCTGGCGGATGCGGTTCGACACGCCCGCCAAGTACCAGGAGATGGTCAAGGGGTACTACCGCCTGATCACGGGCGTCGACGTGGTCGTCGGTCGCATCCGCGACGAACTCGATCGCCTCCGCCTGGCCGACAATACCGTCATCCTATTCATAGGCGACAACGGCTTCTTTCTCGGCGAGCACGGTCTGGCGGGCAAGTGGTATGGCTACGAAGAGTCGATCCGCGTGCCGCTGGTGGTGTACGACCCGCGTCTGCCCGCCGCCTGTCGCGGCCGGACCCCCGCACAGATCGCCCTGAACATCGACGTGGCCCCGACGATCCTGTCGCTGGCAGGCGTCGAGGTCCCCTCGGCGATGCAGGGCGCGGACCTCTCGCCGGCGATGTGCGGCCGCAGAGGCCTGGCCCGCAGCGACTTCTTCTACGAGCACCTGTTCGCCCATCGACCCGCCGGCGGGGGGCCGAACCTGATACCCCAGACCGAAGGTGTGGTTTCTCTGCGATACAAGTACCTCCGATACATTGAACAGGATCCGGCTTACGAGCAGCTCTTCGACTTGCGGATTGACCCGCACGAGAGCCGTAACCTGGCTGGCGAACCGGACCGTTACGGGCTCCTGAAGGCGATGCGGGCCCGCTGGGAGCAGCTCAGAGAGCAATGTGGCTGATCGATCTCTGTGAAAAAAATCACATTATTACCTTGTTTCGTTGACGTTTGCCGCGTGGGCCTGTAACATCTCGCCCGACTTTGGATTTCTCAGGTTCGATTGGGGTCTGTGCAATGGCGAAAGACAAGATCACAGTGGTGGGGGCCGGCAACGTGGGGGCGACGGCGGCCCACATCGCCGCGACGAGGCGACTTGGGCAGATCGTCCTTCTGGATATTGTCGAGGGGCTGGCCCAAGGCAAGGCCCTGGACATGGCCGAGGCCAGCGGCCTTTACGGCTCGGAGCAGTGCATCCTCGGCACGACGGACTGGTCGGCCGCCGCCGGCAGCGACGTGGTGATCGTCACCAGCGGCGTGCCGCGAAAGCCCGGCATGAGCCGCGACGACCTGCTCGCCACCAACGCCAACATCGTCAAGTCCGTCAGTCAGCAGATCGCCGCGCACTGTCCGGACGCCTTCATCATCGTTGTGTGCAATCCGCTCGACGCCATGGTCCACGCCGTCGCCAAGACGACGGGCTTTCCGCAGCGGCGCATCATCGGCATGGCCGGCGCGCTGGACTCGGCGCGCTTCTGTTACTTCCTTGCGGCCGAACTGGACGTGTGCGTCGACGACATCCACTGCGTGCTGATGGGCGGGCACGGCGACGACATGGTTCCCTTGCCCAGATTCACAACGATCAGCGGTGTGCCCATTGCGCAGTTTCTCAGCGAGGCGAAAATCGCCGAGCTGGTCGACCGAACGCGCAAGGGCGGCATCGAGGTGGTGAACCTTCTGGGCTACAGCGCCTACTATGCGCCGGCCGCCGGCGCGGTGAAGATGGCCGAGGCCATTCTCCGAGATACCAGAGGCGTTTTTTCATGTTCTGCGTACTGTCGTGACGAATATGGGGTGGGTGGATACTTTGTCGGCGTTCCGGCGGTGTTGGGCCGGCGGGGGGTGGAACGGATTATCGAGCTGGACCTCGATGATTCGGAGAAGCAGCAGTTCGGCGAATCGTTGGCGCACGTGAAAGAGCTGGTCGCGGCCGTGGACAGGATGCTGTGATCGCCCGTCCCGGTGGGGTTTTTGCTTGCCACCCGTATGTGGGTACTATAGACTCCCGGTTCTTTTGACGTCGTGGTGACAGAAGGGGTGTACCGGCACATGGAACTGATCAAGAAAATCAAGCAGGCTGAAGCGCAGGCGCAGCAGATCATCGAGCAGGCGAAGGCCGACGCGGTCAAAGCCGCCGAAGAGGCGCGCAAGAGCCGTGCCGCGGCGCAGGCCCAGGCCGAGCAGCAGCGGCGCCAGGCGATCGATGGCGCGGTGGGCAAGGCGGCGTCGGAAGGCCGGGCCGAAGCGGCGGCGTTGAAGGCCGAGGCCGATACGCGGCGCCAGACGCTCCGCAGGGAAACCCAAGCGAAGATCGACGCGGCGGCGAACCGGGTCGTCAGTTACCTGAGAGGCTGAGTATGGCCCTTGTCAAGATGGCGAAAGTGCTGATGGTTTGCCACCGCTCACAGGCGGCCGACCTGCTCGAAGGCGTGCAGCAGGCGGGCATCGTCGAGATCCTCGACGCCCAGCGGGCGATAATCAGCAAGCAATCGCCCGAGTTGCAGACCGAGAGCCGCCGACCGCGTGACATGGAAGAGACGCACGCGCGGCTGGAGCGCGCCGTCGGTTTTCTGCGTCCCTATCGCAAAGAGAAACGCGGCCTTTTCGCGCCGCTTGAGAAGATCGAACGCGATCGCTACGCCGAAGTGGTTTCCGGCGAGAACGCGCTGGATGTCCTCGACGAGGCGGAGCAGGTTTCGGGCCGGATGGACCGGCTGGCGAACGAGTGCGACGCCACGCAGGCGACGCTGGACACGCTGGGCCCCTGGCAGGGGCTCGATACGCCCGTCGAGGAGATCGGCCGGCTCCATCGCGTCACCTGCTGGACCGGACTGATTCCCTCGCAGCACGTGGCGCAGGCGTCGGCGAAGCTCACGGAGCTTGGCGCGACGCTGCAGCAGGTCGGCACGGCGGGCAACCGCCAGGCGTGTCTGATCGTGGCGCTCAACGAGCGGGCGGAAGAGGTGCAGAAGGCGCTGCGCTCGGCGGAATACGAAGCCGTCAGCTTCGAAGGCATGCAGGGGACGGTCGCCGAACTGATCGCCCACCACCGCCACAAGCTGGAGCAGTCCCGCCGCGAGCTGGAACAACAGAAGGCGCGGGCCGGCCAGTTGTCGGACGACCTGCTGCGGCTGGAGATCCTCGACGATCACTATCGCAACGTGCTCAGCCGCGAGACCATTCGAGGCAGCGCGCCGGCAACGGAACAGGCCGTCCTTCTGGAAGGCTGGGTGCGCGCCGAGGACTATGCGAAACTCGAGCGGATCGTGGGCCGCTTCGACGCTGCCAGCGTCGGGAAGATCGAGGTGGCCGAGGGGGAAGAGAAGCCGGTCGAGATCGAGAATACGCATCGGTCGCGTCCGTTCGAAGTGATTACCCGTCTGTACGGCATGCCGGCGGCGACGGACGTGGACCCGACGCCGTTCCTGGCGCCGTTCTTCGCGTTGTTCTTCGGCATCTGCCTGACGGATGCGGCCTACGGGATCGTGATGATCGCCGTGCTGTGGTGGGTCCTAAAGAAAATCAAGGGCGACGCGAAGTTCATCAAGATGATGATCGTCTGCTCGGTCACGACGGTGATCGCCGGAGCGCTGACCGGGGGCTGGTGCGGCGACGCCATTCAGGTCTTCGTGCCGCAGCTCAACGGCTTTCGCAACGCGGTGATGTGGTTCGATCCGCTCGAAAGCCCGATGCACTTCTTTTACATCTCGCTGGCGCTGGGCTACCTGCAAATCATCTTCGCAATCGGACTGGCCTTCTGGCACAAATGGAAGCGGGGGGGCCATCGCGAAGCAATCTTCGATCATGGGACGTGGTTCGTCTGGCTCAACAGTCTGATGCTCTTCGGGCTGGCCAAGGCGGGTCTGCTGCCGCCGGCGGTGGGCACGCTCTTCGGCTATGTGGCGCTGGTTCCGGCGCTGGGCATCGTATTGTTCAGCGAGCGGGAGGGCAGTTGGGGCGCCCGCATCGGCATGGGCTGCTACAACGTCTTCAGCACGGTCTTCTACGTCGG
Source organism: Planctomycetota bacterium (assembly GCA_012719085.1). Classification (GTDB taxonomy): domain Bacteria; phylum Planctomycetota; class Phycisphaerae; order Sedimentisphaerales; family Anaerobacaceae; genus Anaerobaca. Next base: position 2,608 of record JAAYBA010000121.1, on the reverse strand, counting down.
CGACGTGCTCAGCTACATCCGCCTGATGGCGCTGGGCATGGTGACCGCCGGCTTCGGCATGGCGGTCAATTCGATCGTCAAGCAGGTCATGGACCTGGGCGTGCTCGGCTGGATTCTCGGCGTCGTCGTGTTCGTCGGCGGACACGTCTTCAACATCGCCAACTCCTGCCTGAGCGCGTTCGTACACAGCATGCGTTTGCAGTTCGTCGAGTTTTTCACGAAGTTTCTCCAGGGCGGGGGGCGCGAGTTCGAGCCGCTGCGCAAAGAGTACCGACATATTCAGGTGGACCGTTCGTCCACGGACTGAGAACCGAAATAGTGAAGCAGGGTGGGCGCCGAGCCACCGCTGGGATGTTTGAGGTGGGGTCGGGCCCTTCCTCACGAGAGCGAAAGAAAGGGAACGTACGATGAGTCAGATCACAATGGGAATCGCTTTTTTGGGTGTCGCGTTGGCTGCTTTCCTGGCGGGCATCGGTTCGGCGATCGGCATCGGGATCGCCGGACGCAGCGCCACGGGGGTGCTCAGTGAGAAGCCGGAACGGTACGGGCAGTTGTTCCTCCAGGTGGTGCTGCCGGGAACCCAGGGCTTCTACGGCTTCGTGATCGCCTTCTTCGCCCTGGCCAAGATCCAGGAGTTCCTCACGGCCGACAGCCTGAATCTGGCGTATGCTCTGGCGATTCTCGCGGCGTGTCTGCCGGTGGCCTTTGCGGGTATGCTCAGCGCCATTCACCAGGGCAAGACCTGTGCGGCGGGCATCCTGCTGACCGCCAAGCGGCCGGAACTCGCGGTCAAGGCCGGCGTGCTCTACGCCGCCATGGTCGAGGTGTACGCCGTGCTCGGCTTCCTGATCTCTCTGCTGATCCTCCTGGCGATCAAGTCACCGGCCGCGGCCGCCGCCTGAGCGTCTCGGCTGGACAAACGCAAATCCTTAGTAAGCGGATGATGCAGATGCAAGCAGAACAGGTCATAGAAAAGATACTGTCGGACGCCCGGGCCGAGGCCGCCAAGATCGCCAAAGAGGCCGCGGACAAGGCCGGCGCCGAGCGCGCCACGCTCGACGCCCAACTGGCCGACTACCGCAAGCAGACTGAGTCTCTCGTGGCCAAGGCCGCCGAGGACGAGAAGTCGCACATCCTGGCGCAGGCCCGCATGGAGGCCGCCAAGGCGTACCTGGCAGAGAAGGCATCGATCCTCGATGAGGTGTTCGCGCGGGCCAAACAGCGTCTCGCGGAACTGCCCGACAACGAATACCGGGAGCTGATGGCCCGCCTGATGGCCGAGGCCGCTGAGACCGGAGACGAAGAGGTTGTCATCGGCGCCAATGAACATCGCATCGACCAGAACCTGATCAACGACGTCAACGGCCGACTGGCCGGTCAGAGCAAGAAGGGCAACCTGAGGCTGGCTTCCGACCGACATCATCTGGCCGGCGGGTTTGTCCTGCGTCGCGGCAAGATCAAGACCAACGTATCCTTGGGCCCTCTGGTCGACCAGGCCCGCACGGCTCTGGAGATCGAGCTGGCCAAGGAGCTGTTTGCCTGAGTGGCTTCCGGGATAATCGAGCACAGCGAAAGAGATGCCGAACGTGCGATCTGAAGCAACGATGTTTGAATTCCTGACGTATCCGCAGGTGGGCCCGGAGGATTGGCGGTACACCTCGCAGTGCGCCCAGGTCCGGGCGATGGAGATGCAGTTGCTCTCCCGCGCGGTGCTGATGGACATGGCCAACGCGCCGGACTTCGCGGGGGCGGTCGCGTCGCTGACGGTGGGTGAATACGCGATGCCGCAGGGCGGCGGGCGTTTCGACGACATTCAGGCCATCCTGCTGGAGAAGCGCTCGGCGGTCCGCTCGCTGTTTGCGGACTGGATGCTCGACGAGCGGATCGTGACGCTGTTCCGCAGCCGCGATGACTATGCGAACCTGCGTCTGGCGCTTCGCCGGGTGCTGACCGACAAGCCGGTCGGGTCGGACTACAGCGAAGACGGCAATGTGCCGCCGGACGTGCTCGCCCGGGCATTCGAGGAGGAGAATTACGGCCTGTTTCCCGACTCCCTGCGCGAGGCGGCCGAGCAGGCGGTGCTGGCCTACTACCAGAACAAGGACGTCCGCGAGATCGACGCGACGATCGATCGGTGCGAGGCCGAGTACAAGATGGCCGCCGCCGAGCAGATCGGGCATCCCTTCCTGCTGAACCTGTTCCGGATGCAGATCGATCTGACGAACGTGCGGACCCTGCTGCGGGTCAAGTTCCGTGACGCCGACCCTCGCGGCGTGTTCCTGCCGGGCGGATTCATCGAGGCCGACCGCCTGCGCCACGCCCAGGAGAGCGCCTACGAGACGCTGGGCCAGTTGTTCTTCGCGACGCCGTACTATCGCCTCGTCGAGCAGGGCGCCGGCTACGTGGCGTCGAGCCAGTCGTTCCTCAAGATCGAGCAGCAGTGTGAGGAGTATATCGGAGGCTATCTGAAGGCGACGAGCCAGGTGACCGCCGGACCGCAGCCGATCATCGCGTTTTTGCTGACCAAAGAACAGGAGATCCGCACCGTCCGCCTGATCCTGACCGCCAAGAAGAACCAACTGGACACCAAGCTGATCCTGGACCGGAT
>JAAYBA010000120.1 GCA_012719085.1 Planctomycetota bacterium | reverse complement strand
GATGGCAGCGGCGTGGCGTCATCGCCACGCATGGCGTCGACCGTGATGGTCAGTTCGCCCTGCCCTGTCTTGCCCGTTCGGTTGCCGACTCGGCCCTTGATGGTCACCGATCGGGTCGCGACGTGCGCGAAGACCTGGACGTCGTCGATCCAGACAGCGGGCCGGCGAGTCAGCTCGATCCGACCGACCACACCGTTCCAGTTGCCCTGCGTGTGATCGCTGACGCTGTGCGACCAGTCTCCCACGTCCACGATGATGCGGTTGTCCACGCGGAGCGTCAGCACGTGCCGACCGGACGGCAAGACGCCCAAGTCGTATTCGTGGGGCGTGCCGAGACTGTTGTCACTGCCGATGAATCGGCCGTCCAGCCAGAGACGCGTCTCCCAATGGGGCCGCTCAAGGGTCACGATGACGGCATCACCCTGCCAGGACGAGGGGATCTCGACTTGGCGCTGGTACCAGGCGGGACCCACGTAGTGCTTCTCAGGCTGGAGGCAGAACGGCACCTTGATATGGCCCGGCCGACGATACGGCGCGTATCGCGGATCGTTCAACCAGGTCTCCTTCTTGGCGGCCCCGGTCCACTCGGTCTCGACCGTGACATCGTCGCCATACCCTTGATTCTGCAGGGCGCCGGGCAACCCGATGCGATCGGACAGCATCCGGTCATGCCACCGTTCGCCGAGGCCGACATCGTCTCGGTCGATTTCGAAGGCCCAGGTCCCCGACAGGTCGATCACGGCCGCGCCCACGGCGAGTCGGGAGAAGATCATCAGCACGGACAGGATCACCATGAAAGGTCTCATAGCAGTTGGGCTCCTCAAGACGTTGCGGCAGATGAGATTACGGTCGGGCAGCCCCTCGGTCCACGGGCGGTCTGCCCTGCTGTCGGCGGCAGGCGGCGCAGCGCTCGACGATGATCTGGCAATGGCTGCAAACCTCAACGGTGTCGCCGACCCCGGCGCCGGCGTAGCCCTCGACCGCCGCCTGTGTCGCGGCGTTCAGCGTGGTTACGGTCCTGCACGCCGGACACACGCAGGTGGTGTAGGTCAGCTTCGCCAGCGGCAGAATCCGGGTCTGGTTCCGACAGACCGGACAGGGTTGACTGGCTCTGGCGGCCCTTCGCTGCCCGTGACAGCCACCGAGCAGCACAGACCACAGAACCACCCCCGCTGCCAACGCCACAGCCAGAGACCTGTCTTCTGCGACCATCCTCATCGGAGCTCTCCTTGCGTGAGCCAGTTTGTCGAGTGTACCGGATGAAAGAGATTGTCGAACCATGCCGACGGTTCGTCAAGCATTTGCAGAGGTTTGGGGCAGACGGCCTGAGATTCCGGGGTGCCGTGGCGGGTGGCGTCGTCTGACGCGATCTTCGCACGCTTGTAGTGACCCACCTGCGGCGGGTTATCCCCATTCCGCGGCAGATATGCCCTGACGGGCACACTACGAACGGGGGGCGAAAGATTGCATTTGTAGCCATTTGCCGTAGAATGAGGCCCTGTGTTTCCATCGCTCTGAAACGAATCGTTGAAAGGAGACGTGATGAATTCTCGTCGGATTGCACAAATCGTCCTGGCAGGCGCATTCTTGACCGGTCTTGTCTCCGGTCCCGTTGTGGGTCGGGATTACCCGATTCGCCCGGTGCCGTTCACGGAAGTGAAGATCGCCGACGACTTCTGGGCGCCGCGCATCGAGACGAATCGGACGGTAACGATTCCCTATGCGTTCGGAAAGTGCGAGGAGACCGGCCGGATCGACAACTTCCTTCTGGCCGCCGGGAAGATCGAGGGCGAGCACAAGGGCGACTTCCCCTTCGACGACACCGACCCCTATAAGATCCTCGAAGGGGCGGCGTACGTGCTGAACGTCCAGCCGGACCCCGAATTGGACAAGTACCTCGATGACCTGATCGCCAAGATCGCCGCCGCGCAGGAGCCGGACGGCTATCTCTACACCTGCCGGACCAACAACTGCGAGAGGCTGCGAAACTGGTTCGGCAACGAGCGGTGGGAGAAGCTGGCCGACAGTCACGAACTCTACAACATGGGCCATCTCTACGAGGCCGCCGCCGCCCACTTCCAGGCGACGGGCAAACGAAACCTGCTCGATATCGCCCTGAAGAATGCCGGACTACTCGATTCGGTCTTCGGCCCCGGCAGAAACGAAGACGCGCCGGGCCATCAGGTGATCGAGATGGGGCTGGTCAAGCTCTATCGCGCCACCGGCGATGAGAAGTATCTGAATCTGGCGAGGTTCTTCCTCGATACGCGAGGGCCGGGAGGCAATCCCTACAACCAGTCGCATGAAAAGCCTTACGACCAGAGCGAGGCGGTGGGCCATGCCGTGCGTGCGGCGTACATGTACAGCGGAATGGCCGACGTCGCGGCGATGACGGGTGATGAACGCTATCTCGAAGCCATCGACCGCATCTGGGACGACGTGGTCTTCAAGAAGCTGTACCTGACGGGGGGCATCGGGGCGACCGGGCACGGCGAGGCCTTCGGCGGGCCGTACGAACTGCCCAACGAAACGGCCTACTGCGAGACCTGTGCGGCGATCGGAAACGTGTACTGGAACCATCGCATGTTCCTGTTCCACGGCGACGCCAGATACATCGACGTGATGGAACGGACCCTCTACAACGGTGTGATCTCGGGCGTCTCGCTCGAAGGCAACCGGTTCTTCTATCCCAACCCACTGGCCTCGCACGGCCAACACGAGCGGAGCCCGTGGTTCGGCTGCGCCTGCTGCCCGGGCAACGTCGCCCGCTTCATCGCCTCGGTGCCGGGCTATGTCTATGCCCAGACCGACGACGGGCTGTACGTGAACCTCTTCGCCCAGGGCCCGGCGACAATCAAGCTGGGAGACCGGACCGTCTACGTGTTGCAGGAGACCGACTACCCCTGGAGCGGCAGGATCAAACTGACCGTCAGTCCCGAGCCCGCCGGCCGATTCGCGGTCTACGTTCGCATTCCCGGCTGGGCCCAGGGCCGGCCGGTGCCGAGCGATCTGTACCACTACACACAGCCGGGCGTGCCCAGCGTCGAATTGACCGTCGATGGCAAGAGCCAGGACGTGGAGATTGACAGGGGCTACGTTCGCATCGAGCGCCAGTGGGCCACCGGGGACGTCGTCGAGTTGAATCTACCCATGCCGATCCGGCGCGTCATCACCAACGAGAAGGTAGAGGCCAATGTCGGCCGAGTGGCCCTCGAAAGAGGACCGATCGTCTATTGCCTCGAAGGGCCCGACAACGACGGACAGGTCTTCAACCTCGTGCTGGACGATGACGCGCCGCTGATGACGACTCATCAGCAGGACCTGCTGGGCGGCGTCACGGTGATTCGGGGCAAGGCCACGAGCCTTCGCTACGCCAGCGACGGGCAGACGCTGCTGCGAAGCGAACGGAATGTCACGGCGATCCCCTACTACGCGTGGGCCCATCGCGGGCCGGGCGAGATGACCGTCTGGCCGGCCCGAGCGGAATCGGCCGCCGAGCCGACACTGCCGCCGGGGATGCTTCGCAACGCCTCGTTCGAGCAATCGAATGGGAACGTCCCGGCCGGCTGGGAACAGCGCACCTACGGAGGTCAGGCCCAGCTCCGCCACGCGCGGCGCGGACGAACGGACGGGCGATGCGTGATGATCGAATCGACCACCGGCGCCGACGCGGGATGGCTCGCGACGACCCGCGTGCGGCCCTTCTCGCGCTATCGCCTCAGCGGCTGGATCCGGACGGAGAATGTGGCCGCAGGGTCGGGGCAGGGCGCGCTGCTGAACGTCCACGACATCCAAGGCGTTCGGACGCAGGCCGTGACGGGCACCACCGACTGGACGAAGGTCGAGACCGAGTTCGATACGGGCGCGCGTTCGACGATCGGAATCAACTGCCTCTTCGGCGGCTGGGGGCAATCGACCGGGCGGGCCTGGTTCGACGACATCGAGCTTCGGCGGCTGGGCGAGGCGACCGACTCGCCGGGCCGGCCCAGGATGTACTACACCGACGACTCCTACGACCGGCTGTTCGCCAAGGACCCGGACGTGGTGCGATTCAACGATCGCTACCTGATGTACTACTCGATCGACCGGGGTAAGGACGGGATCGCCATCGGCATCGCCGAGAGTGCCGACCTGACGAACTGGAAGAAGGTCGGCGAAGTCCTGCCCGAGGGCGAGTACGAGCGCAACGGCCTGGCCGCGCCCGGCGCGATGGTGCGCGACGGGAAGGTGCACCTGTTCTACCAGACCTACGGCAACGGACGCGACGACGCGATCTGCCACGCCTTCTCCGACGACGGCCTTCACTTCGTGCGGAACGCGAGCAATCCGATCTTCCGCCCCACAGGCGACTGGAACTGCGGCCGGGCCATCGACGCCGATGTGATCGAGTGGAAGGACTGCCTGCTGCTCTACTGCGCCACGCGCGACCCGGCGATGAAGATCCAGAAGCTCGTGGTCGCCGCCGCGCCGATCGACTCCGACTGGGGCCGTGACAAGTGGACGCAACTGTGCGACGACTCAATCCTCGAACCGCAACTGCCGTGGGAGGGCCAGTGCATCGAGGCCCCCGCCGTGATCGAACGCGACGGCAAGCTCTACATGTTCTATGCGGGCGCCTACAACAACGCACCGCAGCAGATCGGCTGCGCCGTCAGCACCGACGGGGTGTCCTGGACGCGACTGTCACGGTATCCTCTGCTGCCCAACGGCGGCGCCAACGAGTGGAACGCCAGCGAATCGGGCCATCCGGGCGTCTTCCAGGACGAGGATGGGCAGACGTATCTGTTCTTCCAGGGCAACAATGACAACGGGGCGAGCTGGTATCTCTCGAAGATGAAGGTGGGCTGGGACGAGGCGGGCATTCCGTCTCTGCGGCGGCCGAGGGATGGCCACGTGTTCCGGATCAAAGAGAGCATCAAGCCTGCGGTGACGATCGACGCCGACGCGCAAGGCGAGCCGATCTCCAAGTACGTCTATGGGCAGTTCATCGAGCACCTGGGCCGCTGCGTCTACGGCGGCATCTGGGCCGAGATGCTCGAGGACCGCAAGTTCTTCTATCCCGTCGGCAGCCGGCCTTCGGCGTGGGAGACGATCGGCTCGACCAGCGGCGTCGTCATGGACAACGACTCGCCGTTCGTCGGCGAGCACACGCCCGTCGTTCATGCCGCCTCCGGAATGCGGCAGCGTCGCCTGGGCGTCGTCGCAAACAAGGAGTACACAGGCTATCTCTGGATCAAGCCGCAGTCGCAAGCCAGCGTAAACGTCGAGGTCTCCCTCGTCTGGGGCGACAGTCCGAAGCAGCGCGAGTCGAGCTACTTCACCGTCAACGGCGACCAGTACATTCAGTGTCCGCTTCGGTTCACACCGGAAATTTCGACCGACCAGGCGGCACTGGAGGTCCGCGTCAGTCGCGGCGCCGCGTTCGTGGGCACCATCTCACTGATGCCGGCCGACAACGTCCACGGCATGCGGGCCGACACGCTCGAACTGCTCAGGCAGTTGAATTCGCCGATCTACCGCTGGCCGGGTGGAAACTTCGTCAGCGGCTACAACTGGCGAGACGGCGTCGGCCCGCGCGACAAGCGGCCGCCCCGAAGAAACCCGGCGTGGCGCGG
>JAAYBA010000119.1 GCA_012719085.1 Planctomycetota bacterium | reverse complement strand
TTGTGGTGATGGTTGTGGCGGCGGTGGCGACGCCGGCCTGGAGCCAGGATGCGGCGTCGGCCGCCAAGGAGGTCCTTGCGTATCTGCAGGGACTGGGCAACGGGTCGTATCTGTTCGGGCAGATGGCGACCTGGGTGCACAACGAGAACCCCGATATGGACCACGCCAGCAACTGGCTGCGGAAGGTGTACGACCACACGGGCCACTGGCCGCGATACGGGTGCGTGACGTACGATTTCCACGACGATCCGTTTGACGACGATGAATGGAATCGCGGGGTCAAGAAGATGTGGGATCGCGGCCTGATCGTCGGAGTCTACTCGTTCTACGCCAACCCCTCCGGCGGGTCGTGGAACGATCCGGTCGAGATCGATCGGATCTTCGAGCCCGACGACAATCCGACAAAGGCGAACTTCTATCGCCAGATGGATCGGATGGCCGCCAACCTGCAATGGCTCAAGGATCGTGGCGTGCCCGTGATCTATACGCCCTTCGTGGAAAGCGACGACCGGAACAAGTGGCATGCCAAAGGCGGCACCGAGCGGATCGTCCGGCTGTACCGCCTCGTCCACGAGGTCTTCACGCAACGGAAAGGCCTCGACCATATCCTGTGGGCGTATCACACCACGCAAAACCACGGCGCGATGCAGCGGGATTATCCGGGCGATGCGTACGTGGACATCCTCGGCAAGTCCGCCTACGGGACCGGCCTGCCCTTCTCGGAGTACGACTGGGCGGTGCAGAAGAAGAAAGACGCGGGCAAGGTGATCTGGTGGGCCGAGCTGGGCATCCGCGGCCGCTCCGATGCGCCCGTCGATTGCATGGCCGTGCTGGAGAGACTCGAAAGCCGCTACCCCGAACTGGCCGGATTCGTCTTCTGGAGCGACGCCGGATACTACAACGTCGTCGGCAACCGCAACGGCCGTGAGCTGATGGCCTCGCCCAAGACCTTCGTCCTCGAATGAGGGATAAATCAGACACACAAATCCCTCAATTACGGCCGCCCCGGCCGACTGCCGCTATTTTCCGGCAAAATTGCCCCCAGAATTCCATTGACGTCCGGACAGTGAACCGTTAGGATGGCTTTCAGTCAAGACGTGCGGTCAGACCCGTCGGGAGATGGTCCTGCTGCGGAATTTGGGAGCCGCCACGAAGGCCGATGCGCCTGTGGCAGTCCGGTTTGATTCTATCCATAAAGGAGGCGTTGACATGAGTACCATCCATCGGATCTTCTGGTGTGCGGCCCTGTCGTGCATGGCGCTGTCACTGGCAGGCTGCGGCAACGGCGATGACCGCGACGAGACGACGGCCGGCCCCGATGCGGCGGTCAGTGCCAAGGCGGCGACCGGTTCGGGCCCGTCCAATCCCTACGTGAAGAACCTGCCCCAGCTCGAACGGGCCCGCATCGAAGAAGCGAAGCAGTTGCAGCAGCAGCTTCGACAGCTTCTGGCCACCGACCTCGAGAAGGGCGAAGCATTCCGCCTGCAGGTGAAGGAAAAGGCGAGGCTGCAGGACGAGAAGATCTCCGAGTACGTCAGCACGAATCTCGCGGGGCAGACCATTCCCCTCAAGCCTCTCGAAGGCAGGCCCTACGCCTTCGACGATCTGACCGTCGTCTACTATACGGGGGCCGAGAAACTCCCCTACAATGCACTGAGAACCAAGACCACGGCCACGCTGACACAGGACCTCACCGGCGACGGCGCCAGTGTGGCGGACTTCGTCCTTGCCAGAAACTTCTACGTCTACGTGAAGGCGGTGGACCGGGACGGCCATGATATCCCGGGCATCAAGACCCTGGCGTCCAGCAGTACGAGAGGCGCAGATATGGTCGAAGGCAGGACGTTCGAGCTCTATTTCAACATGGGTCCGCGCGATACCGTCCAATTGGACAACTTCGGCGGGTTCGTCGAAATCACCAGAGACGAATACAACGCCAAGTAAGCTCCGTCA
>JAAYBA010000118.1 GCA_012719085.1 Planctomycetota bacterium | reverse complement strand
GAGATTCAGGCGATCATGGGTGGTCTGGCGGCGGCCAATCTGGCGGCGTGGGAGAATGCCGCAGCGGAGGCCTCTCCAGCCTTCTTCGCCACCAATGTCGAAGACGGCGTGTATGACATCGGCGAGCTCGGCGGCGAGATCACGTACGAGTTCGTCGTGCAGAGCAACCCTGAGGAAGTGCAGGCCAGCATGTGCCTGATCGGCCGAAGAGATTTCGGCGACACGCAGGCGGGCCTGAAGTACGAGCAGTGGGACAACACCGGGACCTATGGGGCGACCATCTTCGGCGTGGCCGACTATGATTTCAGCGTGGCCAACGACCCCGGCGCCGTCACGCACCTGGCCTTCGTCTCCAGTGAGGAGATGGGTGTGACGGACCTGTACGTCAACGGCGCCTATCAGGGCAGCGTGGCCAGTGCGATCACCCTTTCGGGTCTGGTCGGCATCGGCTACGGCGCTCAGGATCGCGAAGACGCCGATCCGTTCTTCGACGATTTCGACGGTGAGATCTTTGCTGTGGCGGTCTACGACAGCGCGCTGTCCCTGGGGCAGATTCGTCTGAATGCGGACGCCTACTTCCAGAATGGTCCGTCGGATATCACGAGCCCGGGCGATGTCGTTCAAGGCGTTCCGAACGATGGGGACTGGCCCGGCGCCGAGACGCCGGATCTGGCGTTCGACGACGACGCAGCCACGAAGTACCTGCACTTCAAAGGCGCGACCCAGCCGACCGGGTTCCAGGTCACGCCGGCCCTCGGCGCGACGCTGGTCACGGGCCTGACGCTGACCACCGCCAACGACGCGATCGAGCGCGACCCGATCCAGTTCGAGCTTTACGGCTCTAACGGGACGATCGATGGGCCGTACGAGCTGATCGCCGCCGGCGAAGTGGCCGATTTCAACCAGGTCGATGCCTGGCCGCGGTTCACCATGAATGCAACGCCGATCGCGTTCGACAACGCGGTCGTGTACAAGCACTATCAAATCCTGTTCCCGGCCGTGCGCGACGCGGCTTCGGCCAACAGCATGCAGATCGCCGAGGTCGAGCTGATCGGCGTGCCGGTTCCTTCCAAGGGAACAGTGGTCTGGGTTACCTTCCATGGCGCGGATGATGCGCCGTCGGCCGGAGCGGCCGGCGCCGGCTTCACCGAGGCGGCCGACAAGGGGTATACCGATCTGCTCAAGGGCGCCGGCTACGACGTGATGCGATACGTGCAGACGGGTACGCCGGACCTGGACGTGGTCAACGCGGCGGATCTGGTGATCATCGGCCGTTCGGTCGCCAGCGGCAGCTTCCAGAATGATGCCGCCACGACGTGGAACACGGTGACGGCGCCGATGATCATGCTGAACGGTTACGCCGCCAGGAAGAACCGCACGGGTTACTACACCGGCAGCACGATCCCGGACATCGCCGGGGACATCGCGCTGGCGGTCGCCGCCCCGGAGCACCCGATCTTCGCGGGAATCGCGCTGGCGGACGGCGTCATGGCCAATCCGTATGCCGGCGTGGTCTCCTATGCCGACGGGACGCTGGCACGCGGCATCTCCGTCGTCACCGAGCCGGTGGACGACGAGGCCACGGTTCTGGCTATGCTTTCGGCGGACTCGGGCAGTGTTCCTGCCGGGGCCGTGATGATCGCGGAGTACCCGGCCGGCGCCACGCTGACGCATGACGGCGGGGCGGGCAACGACGTGCTGGGCAATCGCCGGCTGCTGTTCCTGACCGGCGGTCGCGAAGCCGACGGCATCAACTCGGAGACGGCGGGCATGTTCGACCTGTATGCCGACGGCGCGCAGATGTTCCTGAACGCGGTCGCGTACATGCTCATCGAGCCGGAACAGCCGGAAGAGCCAGCCGATCCGCTGGCCGTGGGTCTCCTGGCCCACTATCCCTTCGATGCCGATGCCAGCGATGCCTCGGGCAACGGCAACGACGGGACCCTTCTCGGTGACGCCATGATCCTGGACGGCGTTCTGGTTCTCGACGGCGACGATGATGCGATGGATGTCCCTCGCATCGGCGGCGACGAGGCGGTCTTCGGCGCGTGCAGTCTCTCGATGTGGGTGTTCCCCACGGCGGATCTGAGCGGATTGCAGTTTGCCGGCGGCATCAACACGAACGACTGGACCGACGGCGCTGTGCACTTCAAGCTCAGCTACGGGATGATCAACGCGGGGATCAACGGCGTTGATGAGGACCTTCAGGGTGTCACGCCGGTCCTTCCGGCGGTGTGGAATCACATGGTCCTGACGATCTCCGAGACTGAAGCGGCCCTGTATCTGAACGGCCAACTGGAGGACATCCGCATCCTCGAAGCGCCGCTGGAGAACCTGATTCTCGGTGGCGCGGCGCTGGGCGCCTGGAACAACGGCGGTGTCATCGAGCGTGAGATGCCGGGTCTGATGGACGAGGTTCGCATCTACGACAGGGCGTTGTCGGCCGAAGAGATCGCCGAACTGGCCGGCCTGTAACCTCATCACGGCCGCCTGCCGAACGCAGGTGGTTGTCCTGTGTCACACGACGGGGCCCATGGCCAAGCGGCATGGGCCCCGCTTTATATTATCCCGAGCACGGCGCGGTGTCCTGGGGCCCCTCGCCGCATGGCGCTTCGGCAGAAGGGGTCAGATCTCCTTCCATTGTCCCGGCACGGGCACTGGATAGCGCCCCTCGGCGTCGGCGCGGATCGGCGGAGCGCTGTCGTCCGTGAGCCGGTCGATGTTCGGACAGAACTGGAAGTTAGAGGCCATTGCTTCGTCCCACGTGACGACCGCGCCCGAATGGGCGGCGGCCCGGCCCATGATATCGGCAAGATTCGATAGGGCGGCGCGTTTGGCCTCGTTGTGCGGACGGTCGTTGCGGATTGCATCGAGCAACACGTCCCACTCCGCCTGCCAGGGGGTGATCGTTTCCCTCGGGGCGCGCCAGGCGATGTTGGAGCGCTCGCATCGCTGGTCTTTGTAGGTGTGGACCGTTCCTTCATGGGTGTCGCCGGAGAATTGCGCGGCGCATTTGGTCCCGTGGAGGTACGTGGCGAATTCGGCATGGCAGTTCGGCAGCCATCGCACGACGTCGAGCGCCTTGGTGCCATCGGGGAACGTCCATTCGATGGTGAAGGAATCGAGGTTCTGGCCGCAGTCGGTGCTGTTGGCCGCCCGGCCTGAAACGGCGTGCGCCGATGCCGGCCAGTCGCCCTTGATCCAGCAGATCTCGTCGATCTGGTGGATGTTCATCTCGGCGAAGAGCCCGCCGGAGACCCACAGGAAATGCGTGAAGTTGCGAATCTGCCAGTGCAGATCCTTCACTGTCTCCGGCCGGCGGCCCAGCGGCCCGCACGGCTGCATCCGATAGGCTCGGATAAGCTGGATGTCACCAAGCTGGCCGTCGCGAATGCGCCGAATGAGTTCCTGACGGTTGCGGGAGTGGCGACACTGCAGGCCGGCGGCGATCTTGAGGTTTTTCTTCTCGGCGGTCTCTGCGGCCTGGATCACCCGCCGTACACCCGGCGGATCGGCGGCAAACGACTTTTCCATGAACACGTTCACGCCTTTGCTCACGGCGTATTCCAGTTGTCCCGGACGAAAGCCCGCATAGCCGGCCAGCATGGCCACGTCGCCCGGATGCAGGATGTCGATCGCCTCTCGCCAGGCATCGAAGCCGACAAACCGCCGGTCCGGGGGCACATCCACCCGCGCGCCATACCGGTCGCTCAATGTCTTATGAGCGCCGACCAGGCGATTCTCGAAGAAGTCGGCCATCGCCACCAGCTTGACCGGCCCATTGGGCGAGTTGAACGCATCGGCCACCGCCCCGCATCCGCGTCCCCCGCAGCCGATCAGGGCCAGGCGAATCGTGTCATCGCCGCCGGCGTGCACCGCAGGGATCGCAACGCCCGCCAGGGCAGAGGCCGCGACGGCTTTGCCGCTCCACTTCAGCAGTTCTCGACGTGAGCTGTTTCGCTGTGTTGACTTTGAGGTGTGAGGATCGTTCTGCATGGCAGGTTCTCCGTACTGCACAGTATCCGGTTCTTGGCCGTGACTTCTGCCATGATGGCACTTCTGTCGGAGACCGGCAAGCGATTATTTCGTCTGCCGCGCCGTTTGGCCGCCAGGCGTTCGGCGTTTCCTGCGGAGTTGTCATTCGATCGTGTTCATGGTATACATCCCGGTCAGGAGGCCGATCTGTCCTGTGGCTGCGGCATGATCGACGCGATCGGTCGGGAAAGGGAGGTCCTGTGAAGGCAATGGCAGCGTGTTGTATCGCGATGGTCGTTCTACTGGTATGGGTTGGCCGGTCGGCGGGGGGCGAGGCGATCGTGTTGGACGAGGAGATGCAGCTCCAACCGATCGAGCCGGGCGTCTGGATGGTGGTCCACCGGTTCGCCGGGGGCAACAACAGCCTGCTGGTGCAGTGCGACGAGCGGCGGTTTGTCTGGGTCGATACGCCGTGCACCGACGATGCAACGCGGCTGGTCCACGAGTGGATCGTTCGGACCTTCGCCGATCCGAACCTCATCCAGATCAACACGGGCTTCCACAACGACAATCTCGGCGGCAACGGCTACCTGCTCGCCCGGGGCGTCCCATGCTACGGCTCGGACCTCACCGTGCGACTGATCGCCGAATGCTGGGCCGAGACCGTGCGAAAGGTGCTGCCGTATTTCGCCGGGCCGGAGAACGAGAAGTATCGTGACATCCTCATCCGCCAGAAGCTCGTCGCCCCCAATCGGCTCTATCCGCTGGCGGACGGGCTGATCCTGCAGGTTGGTCCCGAGACGGTGGAGGTCCACTTCCCCGGCCCGTCCCACACGCTCGACAACGTCGTTGTCTACTTCAGGGCGCGCCGTCTGCTTTTCGGCGGCTGTATGGTCAAGGCGCTGGCCTCGCGCAGCCCGGGCTTCACCGGCGACGCGGACATGGCCGCCTGGCCCGCCTCGGCCCGCAAGCTGCTGGTGCGATACGCCGATGCGCGCATGGTCGTGCCCGGTCACGGTCGCTGGGGTGATCTATCGCTGGTCCGGCATACAATCGAGCTCTGCGAGCAGTACAACGCGCAGCACCCGCCGGTGCCCCGATGAACCTCGCTGCGCTCTTGGTGTGGCGGCATTACTGCTGCTCGATCACGCCGAGCAGTCGCAGCAGACCGTCGAGAATGGCGATCGGGTGTGGCGGGCAGCCGGGGATGTAGAGATCGACCGGGATGATCTCGCCGGCGCCCTTGTGGGTTTCCGGGTGATCGGCAAACAGGCCGCCCGAGACGGCACAAGCGCCGACGGCGACGACGATCTTCGGGCTGGGTGTGGCCTCATACGTCTTTTCGAGGGCCAGTTCCATGTTCTTCGTGACCGGCCCGGTGATCAGAAGGCCGTCGGCGTGGCGAGGCGAGGCCACGAACTGGATGCCGAACCGACTCAGATCGAACACCACGGTGGTGAGCACGTTGACGTCGGCCTCGCACGCATTGCATCCGCCGGCGCTGACCTGACGCAGCTTCAGAGAATGGCCGAAGAGGGCCTTGGCCTGCTTGTCCAGGGCCTTGGCGAGCTGGTAGGGTCGGTCGTTCACGACCAGCGCCTCGCGCGTATCGGTCGCCATGCGGTATTCGCGGGTGAACCCAATGGCCCCGGTCGGGCAGGCGTCCGTGCAATCCGTGCAGAACAGGCAGCGTCCCAGATCGATGCGCAGGACACCGTCCGCCCTGGTCAGTGCCGCCGTCGGGCACGCCTGAACGCAGGCGTCGCAGTCGGCGCGGCACAGGGTGGCGTCCCACTGCGGTCGGCCCATGTATCGCTCGGGCAGAACCGGCGGCCTGTTGGGAAAGCCGACCGTTCGATGGCCTTGTCTGATCCTTGCTCTCAGTGCGTTGAACATCACGTCGGCCTCAAAGATCGTGTCCGCAATAGGACAGGTTGAAGCTCTTGTTGCAGAGCGGGAAATCGGAGATCTGCTGGCCACGAAGCGCCATCGCCAGTCCGAACCAGTTGTGGAACGATGGGTCGGTGACCTTGTAGTGCCGCAATCGGCCGCGATCGTCGGTGATCGCGACGTGGCAGATCTCACCTCGCCATCCCTCGACCAGAGCCACAGCCAGATGGTCGGGGGCTGGCCGGGCTGGTTCCTGCTGGATCGCTCCGGCGGGCAGAGCGGCGATCTCCTCGGCGATGAATCGGACCGAGTTGCGAACCTCGAACCATCGCACGTACGCCCGCGCGCAGACGTCGCCTGCGGGCAGGCTGACGGTCGGCACGTGATGGGCCCGGTACGCTCCCCAGGGCAGGTCGTTTCTGACGTCCAGGCTCACACCGCTGGCGCGTGCGGCCGGACCGACCAGGCCCATCGCCGCGGCATCGTGACATGAGACGGTTCCGGTCCCTTCGAATCTCGCCATCACGGAAGGCGTCTGCCACAACAGGTTCACGGCGTTCTCCGTGTCGGCGAACGTCGTCTCAATTCGTTTCAACAGCTCGTCGGCGATTCGTGTCGTCAGGTCGAATCGCACACCGCCGGGGCGGACGAGATGGCGTCCGAAGCGGTTGCCGCACAGCAGGGCGGTTGCGTTGAGAAAGTCGCCGCGCAGCCGCCCGCAGAACGAGGCGGTCGGCAGGAACCCGACGTCGTTGGCCAGCGCGCCCAGATCGCCGGTGTGGTTGGCCAGTCGCTCGATTTCGAGGGCGACGGCGCGAAGGGCTTGCGCGCGAGGCGGCGCGGTAGTTCCGCCGAGCGCCTCGATCGCCAGGGCAAAGGCGGTGGCGTGGCCGATGGTGGTGTCGCCGGCGAGCGTCTCGACATAATGTGCTGTGCGCTGACCGGGACCGGCGATGATGGCCCGCTCGATGCCGCGATGCTGGTAGCCGAGTTCGATCTCCAGATGCAGCACGTTCTCGCCGTGGCATTGGAATCGGAAGTGGCCCGGCTCGATGATGCCGGCGTGAACGGGACCGACGGCTACTTCGTGGATCTCCTCGCCGTCGACGCGGAAGTAGTCGGTCACACACGGCTCGATCGCGCGGGCCTTGTCGCGGCCCCACGCATCGCTGCCCTTGCGATAGCAGGGGTGGAAGCGGATCGGCTTGAGCCACGGGTGGCCCTCGGGCACGATGCCCCACTGTTCGGCGATCTCCCGCTCGAACCAGTGCGCCTGGGGTGCTTCTGGGGTCAGGGCCGGATAGGCGTCGCGGACCTGCGTGCGGCACAACTCCAGCACGCCTTGTCGATCGTTGGCCAGCACCGCCAGCAGGGCGATCCCGTCGCCGTGCGGCATGCCGAAGAACGAGGAGATTCGCCGGCCGTCGGCGATTCGTTCGAGGACGACCGTGCGGAACTCCGACATCGTCAGTTCGGGCACTTTCGCCAGCGGCAGGGCTTGGCCGTTATACACGTGCGGCAGCGTCGTCATTGGCCCGGCCCTCCAAACAACTGCGCTGCGGCGTGGAGCTTCTCGACGAGTGCGTGGGGCAGATGCACTCCCAGGAGGACCGCCAGGATGGCCAGTACGACGGGGCCGAGCACGGCGGTGAT
>JAAYBA010000117.1 GCA_012719085.1 Planctomycetota bacterium | reverse complement strand
GCCTGATCGAACAGCGTCTCGACGGGGACGTCGAGCATCAGCACTTCCATCACCTCGCGCTCCAACGCCATGACGGTCTCCCACTCGACCTTGCGATCGAAATCGACGGTGCACCGCTCCAGGCCGATGTGCACGCCGGTCGTTCGCAGGCCGAACCGCTCCTGCGCGATTCCGGAGATGATGTGCTGGGCGGTGTGGTGGCCGGCGGTGTGCTCTCGGCGCAGGCGATCCACGCGCGCCATGTATCTGCCGTCGCGCAGCGGCCGGTCGAGCCGGTGCACGACCTGACCATCGACCACCTCGACGCCGAGAACGCTTGCCTCGCCGATTGTGCCCGTGTCCGGCGGCTGCCCGCCCTCATCCGGATGGAACAGGATCGGATCAGTGACCGCACAGTTGCCCTCCAGCACAGTAACGACCACCTCCGCCTCCAGCGTCTCCGGCTGCGTCCAATACAATCGTTTCATGCCCCGATTGTAGCAGCCCATCGGCCCCGTTCAAGCTCTATCGCTGCGCCCACGATTCCGTCCACACGGCGCCAGTCCTCATCGAATCCCCTATGCCCCTGGCCCCGTCGGCCCGATCGATGTCGTCGGAAAATAATTACATCGAATACGTATTTGCCACAATTGACGACCGTTCGAAAGTGGATAGTGTGCAGCCGACGATTGCCGACGGCAACGTCAGACGCCCAGAGGAAAGGTGCAGTCGTAGGTCAGGGATGGCCAGACGCGGGGTGGGGGCAGCCATTGGATCCCCTTCCAGCACCGTCGTTGCCCTTCCAAAGCACTTCGCCAATTCTCCGGACAGCAGAACGGCAGGGTTCTGCGCAGGGATGGTCGTCAACGAGTGAGAGAAAGGAGAGTAAGAGATGGTCAAGAGAGCATTGTTCATTGCGGCGATCCTGCTGATCGTATCGAGTGTAACCCTGGCGGGCCCGCGGGGCCGTTGCTACAAGAGCCCCGGCGCCGTCCTGACCCAGAGCACATCGGTGGTCGTCAGCCAGGGAAGCACTATCTGTGGGACGGGGGTTGCTTACAGCGGCGCCTCCGCAGGAGCAAACGGCTATCAGGTGGCGGCGAGCCCGAAAGGAATCGCCAGCCAATCCACAACATCAGGACTCCAGTCCGACAGCTTCCTGTCTGTGTTCTGGGGGCAGGCCAACGCGTATTTCTCCGGGGCCGTGAACGTCTTCCAGAATCTCTTCCAGTAGATCGAGAGCCTCCAGTCGGCCACCCTGTACGAGAATCCTGCGATCCGGGCGGCTGCGGTAAGCGGTCCGCAGCCGCCTTGGTTCTTGCGCTCCCGGAATCGTCGCCCACCAGAGCACCTGCCCGCTCGGGGGCCCTTCTCGCCCACCGCGACCCGCCTTGGCTGCGACGCCGGCGATCCCGCAACGTCCCGTAAAACAGGCACACAAAGCCCACCCTGCCCGAAATAGCGTTGATCTGACGATGCCAATCGGCTATGATGGAATCAGCGTATCGTCGGTGAAGTCATGACGGCCGAGCCAGAAAGGAGAAGGGTGGGCGGATGCCGGCCAAGACCGCAAGGGCCAGGACGCATCATCGCGATGCGGACGCTTACGGCATTTTCCCTATCGCCGGGGACCACTGAAACCTCCGCACCTCGGCGGCACCTGGGTTCTCGTTCGTATCACGGTCAATCATTCAGACGCGTTCGTTGAAAGGGTACGAAGATGAAGACGGGCAGCATCGTTACGTGCATCGCCTTGGTGGTTCTGCTGGGCGGGACGGCCGCGGCCGCGAGCGTGTCCTGGATCATGGGCCAGACGCCGCCGGCATCCTGGACGCTCACCCCCCCGGCCCCAAGCTCGTCGAGCGTGATCGCATTCCAGGGTCCGCTGGACGCGCCCAGCTATGGCAACAGTTGCGTCGCCCGGATCGCCTTGGGCGGAACACCCGAATTGACGGTCAACACGCTCAATCGGACGGTGACTCTGTGGTTCCAGGGCCCGGCTCCGACGGTCTGCCCGCTGATCTGGCAGCCGGTCTGCGGGCTCGAGGGCACGTTTGGCCCGCTGTCCGACGGCAAGTGGACATTTTACTGCCCGGCGCTGGGAATCGAAATCTCCTTCACCGTGGGCGGCGGCAAAGTGATCTATGTGGATCGCTCGGCAACCGGGCCGTCGCCGGACGGCTCGACGTGGTTCCGCGCCTTTCGCAACGTGCAGGACGCCCTGGCGGCAGCGGCGTCCGGGGATGAGATTCGAATCGCCGACGGGACCTATCCACCGGACCAGGGAGGCGGCCAGATTCCCGGCGACAGACGGGCATCGTTCGACATCCCCGACGGCGTCATCCTGCGAGGCGGCTATGCCGGCTATGGGGCCGCGAACCCCGATGCCAGGAATACCGCGACCTACGCCACCATCCTCAGCGGCGATCTGAGCAACAACGATCTGTGGGGCATTCTCAACAGAGATGACAACAGCTACCACGTCGTGACGATCGGCGGCAGCGCCAGGCTCGACGGCCTGACGATTGCCAACGGCCAGGCCGACGGGCCCTATCCCCACCACTACGGCGGCGGGATCTTCATTCAGGCCGGCGATCCAGTTTTCGTCAACTGCACCATCCAGGGCAACACAGCGCTCTTCGGTGGAGGCATCGCCGCACTCGGCGCGTCGCCGTATCTGGCCAACTGCAAGCTGTCGGGCAACCGGGCCCTGCTGTATGGCGGCGCGTTGTACAACCATGACAGCGGCACGACTCTGGCGAGCTGCCTGCTGACGGGCAACTCGGCCGGAAGCAACGGCGCCGGCGGCGGCTCGGCCGTCTGCAACATGGCCGCAGGCGGCGCCGACGTGACCGTCTCCAACTGCACGCTGGCCGACAACACCGGGCCGTGGCCCAGCGAGTACGTGCTGTACAACTTCAGCTACGGCGGCGGGCTCACTCCAACCGAGACGATGAACGTCCACAACAGCATCGTGTACAATGACGGCGGCGCCTCGCTGGTCTGGAGCGACGATCCATCGACCGTCGGCATCACTCGCAGCATCATCCAGGGCGGCTGGTCCGGCACGGGCAATCTCAATGTCGATCCGCGATTCGTCGCCCGCGGCCTTTGGAGCATCGAGGGCCAATGGATCGACGCCGGCAGCGACTACCGTCTCCAATCCACCTCCCAGGGGATCAACCACGGCAGCAACGCCCTGGTCGCCACGGACCGTGCGGACGTCGACGCCGACGGCAACACCAGCGAAAGCCATCCGCTGGATCTGGCCGGCCAGAACCGTATCCAGAGCAGTCAGGTGGACGCCGGGACCTACGAAGGGGCGGGCGCCACGCCGGAACCGGAACCCGCCTGGCAGGCGGTCAGGACGTTCGAGATCACCTTCGACGTGCCCACGGGCGTTACCGGCCCGGTCACCTTGAACGGATCGTACTCGCACCAGATTGAGACCAGCTTCGTGGCGGAACTCAAACTCGAGGCCGCCGCCGCCTCGGCCGCCGGAGGGACGTGGACCGCCTGGTTCGATCCCGACCCCGGCAACATCGGGCCCGGAAGCACGACAGTGACCTGGCGCGTTCGCGGCGAGAATGTCAATGCCGGCGCGTTGACGCCCGGCGCGATGGAGGTGACGGTGGCGGAAGTGACGATCTACGTCCGCCCGGCACCGTAGGAATCGGCTCGTTTCGCCACTGACTGTGGCGTCGTCAACAGGTTGTTCCAAAGGGCTGTGGGCCTTGCTCGCAGCCCTTTTCGCTTGCCTCGGCGGGCCTCGTCTGGTCTAATGAACCCCGTTGGAAGCGTTTGCATCAGGGCACAGTCCTGTGGGACTTCTGTGGGAAGGAGGATCGTCATGTGCAGGCAACCGGTTCTGGTTCTTCTCGTCATGGTCTCGTTCTTCAGTCTGACAGGCACCGCGTATGGTCGTTTCGATCCCGCCAGGGACCCGGCCCTCCTGGGCTGGTGGTCGTTCGACGACGGATCGGACACACTGGCGGCGGACGGTTCGGCCAACGGCAACGACGGCGCCGTCAGCGGCGGCGCGACGTGGGTAGCCGGGCTCTACGGCAGCGCCCTGCAATTCAACGGCCAGGACGCCTATGTGGGCACCGGCAAGAGCCTGCTGAACGGCCTGACGGGTTTCACCATGGCCGGCTGGGTTAGTGCGGGCAACACCGGAGTCTATTCCAGCCTCTTCGGGCAAAATGACTTGGTCGAATTCGGGTTCACGACGGAGAACGGCGGCCAGCTCGGCACCTGGATGGCGGGAAATGGTTGGGCGTTCATCGGCGCCAACTACGGCTTTCCCTACCCATCCTGGCATCATCTGGCGCTGGCAGGCGACGCGACGAGAATCGCCCTCTACATCGACGGCCAGGAACAGGCCAGCGACGAAGGCGGTATGACCAGCGGCACATCCTCCTATTTCTTTAACATTGGCGGCAACGTGTTCAACGCAACGGGCGACTGGTTCCGGGGCGAAATCGACGACGTCTGGCTCTTCAGCCGGGCGCTGACCCAGGCGGAGATTCAGGCCCTGATGAAAGGACCAGGCGGCCCCGGCCTCGCGACAACTCCGCGTCCTGCCGACGAGGCGATCAACGTGCCGCGCAATGTCGTGCTGAGCTGGACGGCCGGCGAGTTTGCCGCGGCGCACGACGTGTACTTTGGCACGGCATTCGACGATGTCAACGAGGCCGAGCGGGACGATCCCACCGGTGTGTTGGTCAGCCCGGGCCAGGCGGCCGCCGCATACGATCCGCCTGGCGTTCTCGACTTCGCGCAGACGTACTACTGGCGAATCGACGAAGTCAACGCCCCGCCCGATAGTGCCATCCTCAAGGGCGACGTCTGGAGTTTTACAACCGAACCCTTCGCCTATCCGGTCACGAACATCACCGCAACGACGAACGGCATTTCCGATGAAGGAGCCGAACCACAGGACACCGTCAACGGCTCCGGGCTCGGCACCGACGACAGGCATTCCATCGACGCCAACGACATGTGGCTGGCCGAGCCCGCTGGAGAAGAGCCCTTGTGGATTCAGTTTGAATTCGAGCGAGTCCTCAAGATGTACGAACTGCACGTCTGGAACTACAACGTCCAGTTCGAGAGGCTTCTGGGATTCGGCGTCAAGGGCGTCACGATCGAGTACTCCGCCGACGGCGCCGACTGGACGGCCCTCGGCGACTACGAGTTCGCTCAGGCAACGTCCAGAGCAGATTACGTCGGCAACACGGTGATCGACCTTTCCGGCGTGGCGGCCAGGTACATCCGTCTCATCGTCAACAGCAACTACGGCACGATGGAGCAATACGGCCTCAGCGAGGTCCGCTTCACAACCATCCCCGTATCTCCGCGAGAGCCCGAGCCGGCCGACGGCGCCGTCGAACTGCCCCCGCAGATCGCCCTTTCCTGGCGCGCGGGGCGAGAAGCCGCTTCGCACGAGGTGTATCTTGGAACCGACCCCGAAGCCCTCGCCCCGGCGGCAACGGTGGACATACCCGGCTTCGCTCCGGCCGGTCTCCAATTCGGCGGCAGCTACTACTGGCAGGTCGTCGAGGTCAATGAGGCCGAGACCCTCTCCCGTTGGGCCGGCGACGTCTGGAGCTTTTCGATCCAGGAGTATGCCGTCATCGACGACTTCGAGGACTACACCGACGACCTCGATACCGGCCAGGCGATCTTTGACACGTGGATCGACGGTTGGGTCAACAACACCGGCTCGATCGTCGGGTACATCGAGGCCCCGTTTGCCGAGCGAACCATCGTCCACGCAGGCAGGCAATCCATGCCCCTGCAATACGACAATGCCGGCTCGCCCTGGTACTCCGAGGCCGCGCGGACCTGGGACACGCCTCAGGACTGGACCGGCCACGGCGCCGATGCTCTGGTGGTGCACGTCCAGGGCAGGGCGCCGGCGTTCTTCGAAACCGCCGACGGCCAGATCCTCATGAACGGCATCGGCGCCGACATCTGGGATTCGGCCGACGAGTTCCGCTTCGCTTACCGGAGCCTGTCCGGCGACGGCTCCATCGTCGTCCGCGTCGAGAGCCTGCTGGAGTCCAACGCGTGGGCCAAAGCGGGCGCGATGATTCGCGAGACCCTCGAACCGGGCTCGAAACACGCCATGGTGGTCGTGACACCGGCCAACGGCGTCTCCTTCCAGCGCCGTCCTGTGGCGAACGCCGACAGTGAGAGTTCCGATGCGGCGGGCCTGGCGGTCCCCCACTGGGTCAAGCTGACGCGAACCGGCAGCGTCTTCACCGCGCAGCGCTCGGCCGACGGCGTCTCATGGATCGATGTCCCTGCCATAGCGCCGGTGAACATCGCGATGCCGGCCAACGTCTACATCGGCCTGGCCTTGACCAGTCACGATCCGGCGATCCCAACGGGCGCCGAGTTCTCTGACGTCACGACGACCGGCAACGTCACCGGCCCGTGGCAGCTTGCCGAGATCGGCGTCGCGCAGCCGCAAGGCAATTCCGCCGACCCTCTCTACCTCGCGATCGAGGACAGCGCCGGCCGGCTGCAGGTCGTCCCGCACCCAGACCCCATCGCCACCGCAAGACCCGGGTGGCGCCAATGGCGGATCCCGTTGAACGAGTTTCAGTCGGCGGGCGTTCGCACCGACAGCGTCAGGACGATGTCCATCGGCGTGGGCAACCGCCAGAACCCGGCGCCCGGCGGCAGCGGCGTGGTGTTCATCGACACCATCGGCTTCGGCAAGCCCGTGACGACCGAATGACCGGCGATGTGCGGCTCGCGTACCTTGAAAACGCCATTGCACCGCCCCCGCCTCCTCGATAGGATGGGCGGCCGATCCGTGTGGGATAACACGGGGACAAGGAAGGATCGCATCGACGAATGAAATTCGGCATCATCGCCAATCCCAAGTCCGGCTCGGCCAGTGTGGCGCGCAAGGCGGCGACCCTGGCGAAGGCGGCCAAGGTCCTGGGCAGTGGCACCGTGGTGGCAGGGCTCGACACGGCGTCGCGGGAGCAGTTCCTGCAGTGCGCGCAGGACCTTGCGACGAAAGTGGACGTCATGATCGTTGCCGGCGGCGACGGGACCTTCTCGGACATCATCAACGCGGTCTCCGGCGATGCAACGCTGTCATACATGCCGTTGGGCTCCGGCTGCGCCCTGCGCTATGCGCTGGGTCTGCCCCCGCAACTGTCGCGCGTCGCCCGAAGAATCCGCGACGGCCGGCGGCACGCCCTCGACCTGATCCTGTGCGATGGGACCGTCAAGGCCTTCATGGCCAGTGTGGGACTCGAAGCCGATATCATCCACCGCCGCGAAACGCTTCAGGCCGACGGGGTACGAGGACCGCAAGCCTATGCCATGGCTACGTTCGGATCGTTGCTGACCCGCCTGAAGCGTATCGATATGACGATCACAATCGACGACCGGACGTTTGCCTTTCCAAGGGCCGTGACAGCCATCGTCACGAAGATCGCCTACTACGGCTATGGGCTGAGAATGGTGCCGGACGCGGCCTTCGACGACCGTCAGCTTCACCTGCTGGCGATCAACTCCGGCCGAGGCCGGCTCGTTCAGACTCTGGCGACCGCCTTCATGGACGGCAACAGGCTCGGCCGACACGAGGAAGGCCGTCAGATTCGAATCGAGATGCCGCAGGAACGACACGCCCAGCTCGACGGCAATCTTTATCGCCGGGGCAAGAGCTTTGACTTTCGCGTGCTGCCCGAAGCCCTGAAGATGTGGTACTGATCCCTTCGCACCTGTCACCGTGACAGGCCTCGGATACGAACCCCCGGTGCCCCCGGTCGTATAGAGCCGGGTTGGGATAATGACGGATCGAAGAAGAACCGATGAAGGAGTCTCGCACATGTTGAAGAAAGCTGTGCTCTTGCTTGTGCTGGCCGTTCTGACGATCGCCTCCTTCGGGTGTAACACGATTCGAGGCGTTGGCAGAGATATCTCGGCGGTAGGTGACGCCCTCTCCGACGCGGCGGGAGGCAACCCATAGCAGCATCTACGTCCAGGGACCCCACGGTGACCCGATCCGCGCGGGTTTCATTCCGGCTTCTGCACCTGTCCGGTCATCGGCACGAATCGCACGGGCATCACCTTCCGCTGGTCGAGTCGTCCCTCGGCATCCTTGACGATCAGGATCAGGTATTGCAGACCCACCTCGCCGGTGACGGGCAGGATCATTCGCCCCCCCGGCTTGAGTTGCGCAAGCAACGGCGGCGGAATGCGGTCGGCCGCCGCGGTGCCGATGATCGCATCGAAGGGCCCCTTGTCGGGCCAGCCATAGTATCCATCGCCCGCCCGGACAAATACGTTCGGGTACCCCAGTTCTTTCAGACGCCCGGCCGCGATCTCCGCGAGTGGTTCGACAATCTCGATCGTATGGACCCGACGGGCGATCTCAGCACACACGGCCGCCTGATAGCCTGAACCGGTGCCGATCTCCAACACGGTCGAATTCGGATCGAGCTTCAGGGCCTCGGTCATGAAGGCCACGATATAAGGCTGGCTGATGGTCTGCCCCTCCTCGATGGGCAAAGGGCGGTCTTCATAGGCATACCGCTGCTGCCGGGTCGGAACGAAGGCGTGCCGGGGCACGATCCGCATCGCCCTGAGCACGTTGGGGTCTTTGACCTCTCGATCCCGTATCTGCGAATCCACCATCCTCTGACGCTCCACGACGCGCTCGCCAAACGCCGGATGGCTGTGGTCCGGCTGGCTCGCCTGAGGCTCGTTCGGCTCCGAAGTTCCCGGCGGCCCCGAGGCCTTTGGGCCGTCCATGACCGACAGAGAGGCTGGATCCCGCGCCGTGTGGCGGACAAACCACAGGGAAAGCAGAAGCACCAGAGCGAAGAGAAGCCCGAGATGCTCGCGCGGGCCCACCTTCCTGCGATTCGCAGCAGCCATAGTCATATCCCCCTACGATACTCTCACATATCGTTCGATACGACGCTCGCAGCGACTCGGTGCTGTGATTCTGCGGTCCGACCTGACCGATTGCACGCACAAACACCTCACCGCGCCGGCGGCGAGCGGCCCATTGAAGGGTCCCTGACTTTTTTGATGAAAAGGCAGAGGCGTGCGTCTATAGTTGGAGTCGATTCCATTGCAGCCGGAATCCGGCCTTGTGCGGTATTCCAGAAGAGGAGACGATGCGATGATGTGCTCGACTGTCCTGACCGTGATCGCGGCGACGCTTGCCGTGCTGCCGGCCGCGCAGGCGGGTCGCTCGGCCGCCCCCGAGGGCGATTCGGCCCGGGTGGTCGCTCTGTCGATCGCTCCGGCGCAGTTCGATTCGGCCGCCGGCCCGTCGCTGCTTTTCGAGCCGAACGAGTTGACCGACGGCGATGGGGCCGAACTCTACGCCGAGGCGGCTCAGGCCCTGCCGCAGGCGACGAACGGCGAGCAGATCCGCCGCTGGCTCGCCGCCCCCCTGAGCGAACTGCCGCAGGCGCAGGTGCATGCTCTCGTGCAACAGGCACGGGCCAGCCTGGAGCTGACGAGCCGGGGAGCCGGGTGCGACAAATGCGATTGGCCGCCGTTCCAGCCCGGGACGATGCCAGCCAACCTCGGCGGATACCGCGATCTGGCGAGGCTGCTCTGCCTCCGCGCGAGACTGGAGGTTGCACAGAAGCGGTACAACAATGCGATCGAAACGATCCGGACCGGCCTGGCCATGGCCCGACACATCGGCGAAGGCCCGACCGTGGTACAGGGAACCGTCGGCGTCGCCATAGCGGCCATGGTGCTTCGGTGCGTCGAAGACCTGGCCCAGGCGTCCGGGAGTGCGAATCTGCACGCGGCCCTGGGGGCCCTGCCGCAGCCTCTGATCGACGTCGAACGGCCGATCTCGTCGGAACTGAAGAGTCTCGACGCCAGCCGGCAGTATAGCCAGGCCGTCCGCACCATGATGCGGCGGCAGATGGAAGCGGGGTTCGAGCGCGTCCGCCAGTTGACGTACCGCCTCGACGCAACCGTCGCCGCACTGCAATGCATCGAGGCGCTGCGTCACCACGCCGCGACGCACAACGGTTCGCTGCCCGCCCGGCTCGAAGAGATTCACGGCGTCGAAGTCCCTGCCGGCGACCAGACGGCATTCGTCTATCGCCTGGACGGATCGAAGGCCGTCCTCGAGGTGGCCCCACCGAAGGGCGGCCGGCCACGAGACGCCGTCCGCTATGAGATCACGGTGGCCCGTTAGCCGGGTCGTGACGCCGTCGAGGCCGGGGCAGAGCCATCGGCGTTGCGGCGGTTGCCTGTAGCGTATGAACGCGGGAATCGGTACCATGGCCTGCATGAAGGACCAGACATCGCAGCACACACGAGAAAAGGAATCGATGATGCGATTGGAACGATGGATCGGACGAATGGCTGCTGTTGCAGCAGCGGTGTTCTTCCTCGCAGGATGCAGCACATCCGTCGATGATGCGCTCAAAGCCAAAGCCGAAAGGAAGGTCGAGCTGGACTATCCGCTCGGGTCGGGCTCGGCGCTGGGCGTCTCGACGGCAAACGGCTCCATCCGCGTCACGGGACACCAGACCAACGACGCGTACGTCGTCGCCACCATCGTCGCCCGCGCCGCGACGCGGGAACAGGCCCGCGAACTGGCCGAGCAGGTGACCGTTCGCTTCGAGCGGACCGACAGCGGGGTCCAGATCAAGGTCGACAGGCCCGCCCCCGCGAGCAAACGGTCCGTCAGCGTCAGCTACGAGATCAACGTTCCCCGCCAGACCGACATCGACTGCGACAGTGCCTCGGGCGCCATCGACCTGACCGATCTGATCGGCGCCGTCACCGCACGCACCGCCAGCGGACCGATCGCTGCGGCGCGGATCACCGGCTCAATCCAGTTGCAGTCCACCAGCGGCGCGATCCGGTGCGAGCAGATCGACCGCGGCGACATTCGTCTGGACAACGCCAGCGGCAGCCTCCATCTGATCGATGCATCGACCATCGGGACCTGCCAGATGGGCGCGGCGTCCGGCTCGGTGACCGCCCAGCGGATCGAGGCCAAGAGCATCCGAATGAACTCCGCCAGCGCCGGCGTGACCGCCCACGACGTGCGGGCCGAACTGGTCAACCTCCGCTCGGCCAGCGGCAAGGTCGCCGCCAGAGAGATCTCGTGCGAGCGGCTCCAGGCCGAATCGACCAGCGGAGAGGTTTCCGTGGCCTTCTCGTCCGATGCGCCGGGCGACGTGGCCGCCGGCCTGAAATCGGGTTCCGGCGGCGTCCGTGTCGTCATGCCTCGGAGCTTCGCCGGCCAGGTGGACCTGCGAGCCAGCAGCGGCTCGGTTCGCCTGAGCCAGCCGATCGCGGCGCGAGGCAAGCCGGCCAAGAACCACATCAGCGGCACGATCGGCAGCGGATCGGGCAGTCTGCTCGTCCGTTCCGGCAGCGGCGCCATCCGCGTCAGGTAAACCAGAACCATGATTTGAGAGAACACCGGAGAAACGGCCATGACCGAAACCCAGCGACAACCATCCGCGTCTTTGTCCCGACGCGCGTTCCTGCAGTCGGCCGCGGCGGCCGCCGCCGCCCTTCACCTGGCCGATGTCCCGGCCCGGGCCTCGCGGGGTGCCGGCAAAGTCCGGTTCTACAAGAACCTCGGGCACGGCCACATCGGCGTGCGGGCCAATCAACAGCAGGCCCTGGACTACGCGGTGAAATTCGGATTCGAGGGGATCACGCCCAATCCCGGCGAATTCGAGAACCGCTCCGCCACCGAGATCCGCGACTGGGTCGAGACCATGAAGAGCAAGGGCGTCCGCTATGGCGCGGCCGGTCTTTCGGTCGAGTTCCGGCGGGACGAGGAGAGCTTTGAGCGCGGCCTCGAACGTCTGCCCAAGGAGGCCGCCATCCTGCGGCAGCTCGGCGTCACGCGCGTGGCGACCTGGATCCTGCCCGGTCATGGCGAGCTGACGTATCTACAGAACTTCAAGCAGCACGAGAGACGCCTGCGCGAAGCGGCCGGGGTGCTCGGCGATCAGGGCATCCGGCTGGGCCTGGAATTCGTCGGGCCGCGCACCAGCCGGGCCAGGAATCGCTTCCCCTTCATCTGCG
>JAAYBA010000116.1 GCA_012719085.1 Planctomycetota bacterium | reverse complement strand
TCGATCGATCTGCTCCGCCGCTGCGCGAGCCGACGGCGTCGCGAGGAGGTCTATGCCCGCACCCAGCCGGTCGAGGCCCGCTCGTGGCAGGACCTGTCGAGCCACGTCGATCTGGCATTGGACGAACTGGATGAAGCGGCGAAATCGCTGCTGCTGGAGCGTTTCGTGCTGGGCAAGAGCGCCGCGCAGATTGCACGGGAGCGCGGCGGCTCGAAGGCGACGATTTCGCGCCGGATCAATGCGGGATTGATGCAGCTTCGGGGCATTCTGCGGCGCAAGGGCCTTCTGGTCGCGGCCGGAGCGGTGGCGACGGTGCTGACCGAGAGCGCCTCGCAGGCGGTGTCGGCCACAGCCCTGCACGGGCTGGGCAAAATGGCCATGGTCGGCACGACCCAGGCTGCAACGGTCGGCACCAAGGCGGGGCTGGCGGAGGCCCTCGTTGGGGCCCTCGTCGTCGGCGTTCTGTCCATGGGCGTCTACATGCACCTTGGGCGACCGGCCCGGCCGCTCGCCCCCCCTTCCATCCAGATAAGCCCTGTCTCCGGCGTCGGTGGCACGTCGGCGCCCGGACCGGATCGCACGATGGCGGCGGCCGCGTCGCGTGAGAATACACGGGCGACGGCGCCCGACGCGAAGGGGGCGGCGGCTGAGGAGAAGTCCGGTCCCGACCCGCTCGGCACGCCGGCAGAGAATCCCCCTTCGACCGGCGCGGCAACGAGGCAGAGCACACCGCAGGCCAGGCCGCCCGCGCCCGAGCAGCCGCCGACACCCGCCAGGATGCTGCGCTTTGCGGGTGAGGCCTCGATCGGCGTGGTGTATCTCCAGGATGAAGACCTCATCGTCCCGGAGATCGTCAAGGGCTTCGATCCGGGTTGCGCGCATGCAGAGATGGAGGAGTCCTGTCGCGCACAAGGCGAGATCCACATCCCAGCCGGCAAACGAGTCACCCTGTGCCTGCAAGGCCCCGGCGTGACCCCTGAGCGTTATCTCGCAGCCATCGAATCGCTCGGCCCGGACGACCTCTATGGCCTGCGGTTCTTCAGTCCCCAGCCGATCCACCTCGACGACAGCCTGATTGCCCCTCTTGCGAAGCTGACGGGGTTGCGGACCCTGGACCTTGGCGGCGTCGGCATCCGCCCGAAGGTCCTTTCGCTTCTTGCAGGGCTGCCTCATGTCGAGCAACTCACCGCGCCGGCGGGACTGACCGACGCGGCGATGGCCGAGATCGCAAGAATGCCGTCGCTGCGAATTCTCCACGTGAGCCGGGACCAGTTGACCGACGAGGGACTGAGATCGCTGGGCAAGCTGACCTCGCTGGAGAGCCTGGACCTATATGGCAATCCCGGCATAACGGACGAGGGTCTCAGTGCCCTGAGGAGTCTGCACTCACTTCGGCACCTGCGACTGGGGGCGGCAAGCCGTCTCACCGATCGGGCGATGACGCACCTGGCGGCCCTGCCCTCGCTCAAGACGCTCCGCCTGGACGCTCGCCCGATCACCGACGAAG
>JAAYBA010000115.1 GCA_012719085.1 Planctomycetota bacterium | reverse complement strand
TCCGTGATCCGCAGGTCGGCCGCGATGCTCGGCGCGATCCGTTCGCCGGCGACGAACTGGACGGGCGCCGACCAGTGACTCCAACGTCCCGTGGTGTCTTTCATGCGGCAGCGCACGCGGTAGGCCCTGCCCGGCGTGACAACCAAAGGGGGAACGCCCATGCTGTCGGTGAACCCGGTCAGCTCGTCGCTTTCCCAGATCGCGTTGATCTCATATTTGCCCCGCCCGCCGCCGGCGGTGGCCGGCGTCTCGTCCGAGGGCTCCTGCCGTTGCCACGCCGTCAGCCGGACGTCAATGAAACAATCGGTGCTGCCGCTGACGGACGAATTCAGCACCTGCACGGCGATGACGTTAGTCCCCTCGACCAGCCACGCGCCGGGATCGCCCAGATCGGAACTGACGAAACTGGCGTTCTCGATCGCGCTGTCGGCGGTGGCGTCGTACGACAGTTCCGCCGACGAGACATTGTCCCGATACGCCAATTGCCCGTTGATCCAGACAATGAGGCCGTCATCGTACTTGACGTCGAGAGTCAGGCGGTCCAGGGCGGCCAGGTCAAATGCGTCGAAGGTCTTGCGCAGGTAGACCGTGGTGTAGCCGCCGCGCATGTCGCTCAGTTCGGTGGCGATGAAGGTCTCGCCGTAGCCCAGCGGCGTGCGGCCCACCGACCAGGCGGAGTCATCGAACGCGAGCTGGCGCCACCGACTCGACGGCGACGAAGGCTCCTGTCGGCCTTTGTAGTACCTCCACGGGGCCTCCTCGGGGACCAGCACCACGCGCCAGTCCGTATGGACCACCCGCGCATCGGGCGAGACCTCCGCGAGGCGCCACTTCATCGCGCCGAACGCGCCGCGGCCTTGGGGATCTTCGAAATGCGACACGCGGAACGCCAACGCATCGGCGGGAAAGCTGGCCGGGCCGATCGAGGTCACCACGGGCGTCTCGGGGATGTCTTCATCGCCGTCGATGCGCGCAAGGTTCTCGGCGCCCCAGCCGCCCGGACTGATGAACTCCTTCATCCGCCGCACCATGCCGGCGAAGTCCCCGGTGGGTGAACTCTCATAGAACGTGCCCCGGCTGGCGGTGCGCGGATGATGGTCCCACATGGCCCGGTCGGCCTGCACGAACGACGGCCCCCCCGCCGAATCGGAAATCACCGCCGCACATTCGTCGATGATCTGGCCGCACTGGTCGGCGTTGAGCAACAGATCTGTCAGCTCGCGCACGCGGTTCTGAAAGGTGATGATGCAGTCGGAAAACTCGTGATAGACGCTTGGGGCCCCAAGGCTGTGCCCCTGGAAGAATCGCCGTGCAAGTACCTGCTTCCAGTACTCGTCGTCGTCCGTATAGATGTCGGTGTCCCAGGAGTGATCGAAATCCCAAGGGATCATCCACCACTGACCGGTTTCGGGGTGCGCGTAGTACAGGCAGTTCCACCGATCCGTCAGGTCGTAGTGGTGTACGGCGTCGCAGATCGTACGGTAGCTATAGTAGACGTCGAGGTTCGTGTTCTGGCCCCACCATTCGCGGTCGGACGGATAGCTGCGATAGGCGTTGCAGAAGGCGATCACGTCGCTGTGGTCGGTGACCTGGGTCGGGCCCTGGTTGTTCTTGTTGCCCGTGCTGCCGGTGCAGGCGAAGTACATCTTGTACAGATTGCCGTCGGGCAGGTCGCGGGCGTCGAGGAACCGGCCGTCGGGCTGCTCGATCGCCAGGTACAGTCCCCAGAAATCGCCGTCGTACTGGCTGGGACCGGCCTCGGCGGCATCGTCGATCACCCGGAAGTGCAGCCAGTTCATGTGGCACGAGGGCACGCCGGCCAGTTGCATCAGCCGGGTCGTCACCGCCTCGTACATCCCGTGTTCGCCTCGGTTGTGGGTGTTGTCAAACTGAAAGCACGCCGAGAAATTCAGTTTGTCCCATTTGGTCTCGTATGGCCGGCCCTCGTCGTCACGACCCTGGAAATAGTGCCCTCGATTGAAGTCGAACTTCCACCGGTTCTTTCCGAAGGCGTAGGTGGCCCAGCCGCCGCGCGGGCGATACCAGATGTGATCGTAGACGACACCGTCATAAACGAGGGCGCCGGTCCACTGATACCAACCGGCTTCCTCGTTGCAGCGCGCGTCCGGGATGGCATTGAACTGGCAATCCTCGATGTCCTCGTGTTTCGCAAGGAGGTGGTAAACCGGCAGCGACTGCATCACCTCCGCCGGGTAGGTGACCACCTGGGCCTGAGCGGCATTGGAGCTGCCGGGCCGGATCGCGCCGCTCCAGGCGGGCACCTCGTCGTAGCAGAAGTAGGCGAAGTTGGGTTGGGGATCATCGTCGTAGGGCACCCTGACGAAGGCGCCTCTTGCGTCTCGGGCGGTGATGCGATAGCGCACCAGACGGCGGTGCGTTTGCAGATCGCCCGACATCCGGGCCGTGTAAACACCATCCCCGGCCCGCTCGTCGCCGGCGGTCCCATCGTCCACCATCGGGACGTCCACCCAGTTGGTGTTGTATTCTCCATCGACGAAACGCTGATTGTTGCCGTCGGAGTACTGATAACGAATGTAGCGGCCGGGATCGACAAGCTGGTATTGCAGCGTCACCGGCCCCACACCGTCGGAGTCAGTGATCTTGGCGGTGATCGTCACCACTTCGCCGGAGCCCGGCTGCTTGGGCGTGTGTCGGACCTGCCGAATATGGGGCGGGGCGTTATCGGTCAAGACGTCCTTGTTTTCCGCCGCTGGCGTTGGCGAGGCCGAACGCCAACTGCCCGCCAGATCGTTGTCGAGCGCCGAATCGATCAGTTGCATCGACGCGCCGGTCTCGGACAGATCGCCCGGCAGAGGGTCCCCCACCGTGGGCCAGGGAAAACCCAACTGATAATCCACCTCGTCCACGATCGTCCCCTCGGCGTCGCAGAGAACGACCCGCTCGCCTTCATTGGCGAGCTTGCCTGCAAACGGCCCGAAGACCCTGTCCTCAAAATAGGCCGAACGCCGGGGGTTCCACTTGGCCAGAACGTGCAGCCGGTCCTGAACCACGACGACGTAGTCGCGCGGCCCCAGCGTCGCACCCTCCGGGAAAACATAGAAGATCCCGCTGACAAAACACCAATTGGACAGGTCCACCGCTTCGTCGCCGCAGTTGTGCAGCTCGACGAACTCGACCCGTTCGGTCTTCACAGCGGGGTCCGTGTGCAGCTCGTTGATGACCACCGCCGGACCGACCTGGCCCCAGGCCATGCGGATACAGAGCAACCAGAGCACAGCCGCCAGAATCGGGAATCGCTGTGATGGGGTCACGTTTGTCCTCTTCCACGTCCAACGTTGTTTCAACAGGGGATCGATGCCGTTGCAGACCGCATAGCGGCACCCGCATCCGTATCCGCACAGTCTATCATAGCCTATTTGACAGCGTCTGGTCAAGCTCGATAAGTCCGAAAACACTGTTTCCGGCCCGGTCTTCCGGTTGCCGAATGACCGACTCTATGATAGGCTATCGGCG
>JAAYBA010000114.1 GCA_012719085.1 Planctomycetota bacterium | reverse complement strand
CCCGACAGCACCGAACTTCTGCGCGAGGACCGCCGGCGATGAAAACGGTGGTGGTGGACGCGAGCGTCGCGGCCAAGTGGTTCCTGCCGGAGCCGGAGGCCGCGGCAGCCTTGCGCCTGCTGGACGGCCGGCGCCGACTGGTTGCCCCCGACCTGATCCGCACTGAGGTCGGCAACATCATCTGGAAGCTCTGCACCCGCAAGCTGCTGGCCGCCGACGAAGCCGCCGAGATGCTGGACCACTTTCTGGCCATGCCGCTGGGGATCCACGACAGCGCCTTGCTGCTGCCGGCCGCCCTGGAAATCGCCGTGGCCACCCGCCGAACCGTCTACGACAGCCTGTATCTGGCCTTGGCGGTCGAACTCGGCGCCACCGTCGTCACCGCCGACCGCCGCTGGGCCAACGCCCTCAGCCCCGGCCCCTTCGCCCGTTTCCTCCGCCCCCTCGCCGCCCGCTGACCACCCGCCGTATCCATCGTGCGAACTGGGGTCGCTGTCCGGCAATGCCCCCCAGCCAGAGCCTTCGGCTGTCCTCAGGCCTGTAACGCCACCCGCAGAAAGAGGGTGATGAGGACGTGCGCGCTGATGAACAAACCCAGAACGACCTTCATCAGCGTGCGGGTTCTCGCCTCGGCCTGGGGGTCCATCGTCAGGAGGCGGTACAGGGGATACAGAAGGATCGGGAAGTACAGCAGGTTGGCCGCCGCCGTCACGGTGTGCTGCATCGCGTCGCCTTTGAGCTTGATGCCGAGGATACCGCCGCCGATGATCTGCACGAGAATGTGCGGCTGGCAAACGAGCAGTCCCAATGGCTCGAAACCTCTCCAGGTGGTTCGAGACAGAACGATCGCCAGCGCCCCGAGCCCCAGGCTGCCGAGAAGGTAGGGGGCCAGCAGCCAGCGGCGGCGTCTGAGAGGACGCCCCATCTCGGCCGCCTCGTTGGGATTCGAGCGGTGCAGCCACCGTCCCAGGAAGAACAGGGCAGCCTCTACCGCCAGCATCGCACCAGCAAACAGAAGGGCGGCATTGCGCTCGGTTCGCTGGTCCTCATTGGCATCGCGCGGCATCGCCACGAGACCGTTCACGATCCAGAGCGCCGTCAACACCGCCGCGACGACGGCCAAACCCATCAGAATCCTTCCCGTCCATTGTCTCATCTCAGCACCTTTCCCATCGACAGTGCCGAATCGCCACAATCGCGGTATGTACCGGACGATGGCTCTGCAGTGCAGCGGCGCGCGATGGGCTTCGGCTCATGCGGAACCTCCGGCCTGCACCCCGCGTCGCTCGTCGCGTGTAGAAGCGTAACCCGTCGGCCGACAACTGTCAACCGGGATGCGGCAAGAGTGTGAAACGTGAAGCGTGAAACGTGAAGTGTGAAACGTGAAGCGTGAAGTGTGAAGTGTATCACGACGGCCTGCGGCCTGCGTTGTTCGTAGTGGGCTCGCAAGAGCCTCGTCCTGGCGACTTGCCGCCGAACAGGCGTATCTCGTATCCTCCCTCGACTTCGCTCGGGACAGGCTTCGCTCGTGAGCAGGGAACCGAAAACCGGCAACGAACAACCGTCAACTGCGAACCGTCCGCCCGACGTAGCTCATTGCCGTTGGCTTTGGCCCTGCCCTGCCAGCCCCCGGAATCATGCCGCCGTTCAGCAGGGCGGGCCTGGAATCCTGCCGGGATTCCACAACGGGGTACGTTTCCATGATATCCTGGAAAAAGTACCGGACCCCTTTAGTTCTCCAT
>JAAYBA010000013.1 GCA_012719085.1 Planctomycetota bacterium | reverse complement strand
GTCGGCATCGGCGCATCGTGCATGAAGAAGGCGGCGACGGCCTCCCCGGAACCGCTCTACTCGTGCGTGGTGTTTGCCGACGGCGACGCCGGCGAGACCACGTTCGACGCCACCTACGCCGACTATGCCCACCTGCTGGGCCCGGCCACGCCGCAGGACATCCTGAACCACCTCCAGCAGCGTCTCGCCTCGCTGGACCAGCTCAAACAGCACTACCATCGGACCTTCACCGAGGGATTGCCGGCCCTAGTCAAAGACGCCTTTGCGCCGGATTGGGATACGTGGGCGGAGTGGCAGGTCTTCGTCGAGAAGTTCGGCCCGGGCGACGAATTGTGGCAGTTCGCCCTGCCCGCATCGAGCGCAGGGGGCCAACGCGCCGTGCGTGGCTACGCGATCGTCCGCAACGGTGGACTGCACGCGATGCTCCTGGACCGGACCGTGGTTTTCCATGCGAGCTACGCCGACTATGCGCCGATGCTCCAAGGGCTCGCCGACGAAGAGCAGATCGTGGCATGGAAACGGCACCGATTCGATTCGCTCGAAGAGCTGCGGCAGCACTACTGCGACCATTTCGGCCCGGATTCGACCCGGATTCTCCTGGAGGAAGAGTGCCGCCTCAACGAAAGCGGCAATCCATCCACCAAGTGGGACCGCTGGCATGTCTTCGGGCGCCGGTACCAGGCGGGCGATCAATTGTGGTACTTCGAGTCGCCGGGCGAGACGTGGAACGGACCGTTCGGACGCTGCGGCTATCTCATCACGCGCGACGGCCGCCTCCACGCCATTCTCGTCGTCGCCATCAGTTGAACAATCGATACAGAGCGGCGAGCCCTCACAGACACACCGACTGGACGAACCGCCCGCCAGGAAAAGAAGGGGGATCTGCTTCAGTGTCGCCGCCTTCGTGCCGATAGACGGAGCAGTTGAATCAGGCTTCGAAGGAGGGCCAGATGGTGGAGCGCCTCGGAGGGCATTCCCGCACATCCGCCGCCGGCCGTGACGATGAGCGTCGCGCCGGCGGCTGTTCTTTTGCCGCGTCGGACCGTTCGGATTTTTTTGCGAAAAAAGCACTTGCCAGGCCGCGAGTGCGTAAGTATACTCCAAGCGTTTTAACGCGGGCGTAGCTCAGTGGTAGAGCGTCACGTTGCCAACGTGAATGTCGTGAGTTCAAGTCTCATCGCCCGCTTTTAGGGGGTTTCTCCCAGGGATGGGGCCCTTCAGACGTGTTGTGAGCGTCGGGGAACCATATAGTATCGGCGAGTTACCGACTAACGGGTAGTTTGGCGTTGGTCGCCGATATGCTAAGCCTGGCCGCCTGCGGCGGCCGGGCCGGACATGGCGATCATCGGGCTAAGGGAGGTGTCCTCCCTGAGGCCTTTTTTGTTTATAGGAATCAAGCAGAATTCACCGTCTGTCTGGGAGCACGAAGATGGAGGAAGAAACGAAGGACTCGAACGCCTCAACGAGCCAGGAGCAGGAGACGCCGCGGACCGCCAAAAACACCGTCACCGTCGAGGACGCCGGGCCGTGTAAGAAGAAGGTCAGCATCGAGGTCCCTGAAGAGAGCATCAAGGAAGCCATCGACGAGCAGTACAAAGAGCTGGGACGCGAGGCCGTCCTGCCGGGCTTCCGAAAAGGTCGGGCCCCCCGCCGTCTGCTGGAGAAGCGATTCGGCAAGGAGACCAACGAGCAGATCAAGCTCAAGCTCCTGGCGGAGGCCAGCGAAGCGGCCATCAAGGACAAAGAGCTGGACATCCTCGGCGATCCGGACATCGACTTCGAGAAGATCGAGCTTCCGGCCACTGGCCCGATGAAGTTCGAGTTCGAGGCCGAGGTGCGGCCCGAGTTCGAGCTGCCCAATCTCGAGAAGATCCCGGTCAAGCGGGAGAAACTGACGGTCACCGACGAACAGATCGATCGCGAGGTCGATCAACTGCGCCGCTACGCCGGCGTCTGGGCCCCACGCGAAGAAGGCACCGTTGAGGCGGACGACCAGATCATCGCCGACGTGCTGCTCAAGCCCGAGCTGACCGAAGAAGAGAAGGCCAAACAGGCCGAAGCCGCCGAGAAAGCCGGAAGGGGTGAGGGGCCGGAAGAGGGCCAGGTGCTCGAAGCCGAGACCAAGCTGGACAATGCGGAGATCTTCATTCGCTCGCAAGGCTTCGTCGGGGCCATCCCTGTCGAGAAACTCGACGAATGGCTCGTTGGCGCCAAGGTCGGGGACACCAGGACGACCACCGTCGAGGTGCCCAAGACCTACTTCCGCGAGGAGTATCGCGGCCGAAAGGTCGAGGTCGAGGTCACCATCAAAGAAGTCAAGTATCTCAAGCCCGCCGAGATCAATGAGCAATTCCTCAGTCGCTACGGAGTTGAGAGCGAAGCGGACCTTCGCGAACTGATTCAGGACAATTTGCAGCAACGTCAGGAAGCTCGCGTTCGCGAGGACATGAGCGAGCAGATCTACCAGCACCTGCTCCGGAACACCGATTTCGACCTTCCGCTGGACATCGTGGCCCGTCAGGCCGGCACGATCCTGCAGCGCCAGTACATCAATCTGCTCCAGCGGGGCCTGTCCCGCCAGCAGGTCGAAGAGCAGATGGAGCAGCTCCGCGCCGGCAGCGAGGAGCAGGCCAAGGAACAGCTCAAGACCTTCTTCATCATGGACAAAGTGGCCGATAAACTGGAGATTGAGGTCACCGAGGAGGAAATCAACGGCCATATCGCCCAGATCGCCATCCAGCGGGGACAGCGTCCGGAGAAGATGAAGGAGCAAATGGAGCGGGACGGCTCGCTGGCCCAGTTCCGCATGGACGTTCGCCAGAACAAATGTATAAACAAACTGCTCGAAACAGCCGATATCACCGAACAAGAGGCTCAGGCAACCGAAGCCAAGCCCAAGAAGGCAAAGAAGACCGCCAAGAAATCGGCGGAGGATACGGCTGAAAAGAAAGACCAGTAGAGGGATACCGCATGTCCATAGAGCACCCCGTCAGACCCTTTGCCAGCTATAACGACGCCTACAACCAGTATGGCGGCGGCCAGTATCAGCGGTTTCGCCAGATGAGTCTGGACGACATGCTGCTGGAAAACCGGATCGTGTTCTTGATCGGTGAGATCAACTACGCCCGGGCGGCCGAAGTCATCATGAAGATGCTGTATCTGGACAATCTCAAGCGAGGACGGGAGATCAGCCTCTACATCAACTCGCCGGGCGGAACCGTGGACGACACGATGGCCATCTACGACACGATCCGCTTTGTGGGCTCGCCGGTGGCGACCTACTGCATCGGCCGGGCCCAGTCGGGCGGCGCGCTGGTCCTGGCGGCCGGCACCAAGGGCAGCCGATACGCCCTGCCCCACGCCAAGATCATGCTTCACCAGCCCTGGGGCGGCGTCACCGGACAGGCCTCGGACATCAAGATCCAGGCGGAGGAAATCCTCAAATCCAAGAAGATCCTCGCCGAGATCTTCGCCAAGCACACAGGCCAGCCTGTCGAGAAGATCATCGAAGAGACCGAGCGCGACCGCTATATGAGCGCGCAGGAGGCCAAGGACTACGGCCTGATCGACGAAGTGCTCCAGGAGGACGAGAAGAAGGATCAGCCGGCGACCACCGAGGACAAGGGCGCCAAGGACGAGCACAAGACAGACACGACATCGTCGGACGACAAGAGCTGACCGATCGCCGACTCTGACCAGCGAAGGAAAGATACAGATGGCTGTGAATGAGCAATTAGTGCCTATCGTGATTGAGAAGACCGGGCGCGGGGAACGGGCGTACGATATCTTCAGCCGCCTCCTGAAGGACCGGATCATCTTTCTGGGCGGTCCCGTCAACGATGCGGTCGCCAACCTGATGATCGCGCAGATGCTGTTCCTGAGCAATGAGGACAGCAAGAGCGACATCCATTTCTACATCAACTCGCCCGGCGGGTCGATCACCGCCGGCCTGGCGATCTACGACACGATGCAGTTCCTTCGCTGCGACGTCGCGACCTACTGCGTCGGCCAGGCCGCCAGCATGGGCGCCGTGCTCCTGGCCGGCGGCCACGCGGGCAAGCGGTTCCTGCTCAACAACAACCGCGTGCTCCTGCATCAGCCCCACATCATGGGCGTCATGGAAGGGGCGGCCACCGACCTCGACATCGAGGCCCAGGAGATCCTTCGCCTGCG
Organism: Planctomycetota bacterium; assembly: GCA_012719085.1. Lineage (GTDB taxonomy): Bacteria > Planctomycetota > Phycisphaerae > Sedimentisphaerales > Anaerobacaceae > Anaerobaca. The sequence continues at coordinate 192 of JAAYBA010000013.1, read as the reverse complement.
GAGCCGGCTGTACGACATCCTCGCCAAGCACACCGGCCAGACGCCCGAAAAGATCGAGAAGGACTGCGACCGGAACCTCTGGCTCGGCGCCGAGGAATCCATCGAGTATGGACTGGCCGACCGCATCCTTCAGAAGGCACCGGAGATTGTCAAAGACCGTGAGAAGGACGACGACGAAAAGTAGCCCCCGGC
>JAAYBA010000113.1 GCA_012719085.1 Planctomycetota bacterium | reverse complement strand
CTGGCGGCATTGATCGACGCCGGGATCACATCGTTCAAGATCGAGGGCCGGCTCAAAGACGCCCCGTACGTCGCCAACACCGTCGGCTTCTACCGCCGCAGGTTCGACGCCCTTCTCGCCGAGAAAGGCCTCCGCCGAACCAGCTCAGGCCCGTCCGAACTGGCTTTCGAACCCGATCCCGCCAGGACGTTCAATCGCGGGTTCACCGACTACGGTCTGGCCGGACGCCATTCGCATCTCGCATCGATGGACAGTCCGAAATCAATGGGCGAATTCGTCGGAACAGTAGCCGGCGTCGAGGAATCCCGCTTCCTTCTCGACAGCGATCATGACCTGCACAACGGCGATGGGATCTGCTTCTTCGACGGGCAACGGCAGTTGGCCGGGACCCTCGTCAACCGCGTCGAGGGCCGCAGGGTGTACCCGCAAAAGATGCACGGCATCCGCACCGGACAGAAGATCCATCGCAACTACGATCGCCTCTTCTGTGCCAAGCTGACGGACAAGGCCGCCGAGCGACGCATTGAACTGACGATGCGCCTGCACGAGACGGAGGAGGGGCTGCTGTTGTCGGGCCGCGACGAGGACGGCAACGAGGCAACCGTCGCCATCGTGGCCGCCACCCAGCGGGCCCGGAACGAAGAGACCGCCCGCAAGACAATCGCCACACAACTGACAAAGCTCGGCAACACGCCGTTCGTCTGTCGCAATCTGCGGACAGAAACGAAACAGGTGTATTTCGTCGCCGTTTCGCAGTTGAATGCCGCCAGACGCGAACTCATCGAGCGGCTGATGGAGGTGCGAGAGGCCAATCGCCCCCGTGCCACCGGCACGGTCCACAAGAACTCGGTTGCTTATCGCGAGAAACACCTGTCGTATCTGGGCAACGTCCTGAACCGCAAGGCGGAGGCGTTCTATCGTCGTCACGGTGTCGAGACAATCGAGCCGGCGGCCGAGTCCGGCCTGGACCTGTCCGACCGGCTCGTCATGACCACCAAGTACTGCCTGCGCCGGGAACTGGGCTTGTGCGCCGGAGGGCAACCACGCGGCCCCGCCGAGCCGTTGATCCTGGAGGACGAGGACGGCCGCCAATTCTCAGTCCGCTTCGTCTGCGGCCCCTGCGGCATGGAGATTTTTGCCCCCTCAGTCGCACGACGGCGGCGGATTCTGGAGAAGACTTGAAGTCGGACCGCCTTTGGCGGTAAGCTGGAATCCTGCGTCGGGCGGCTCGGCCCCGTCCGCTTCTCGACGAGGACAACACTACAGAACGAAAGGGACAAGCCCATGAGCGACGACAAGAGCACGACACTGACGCGGCGCCGGTTCTTGGCACGCGGAGCGATGGCGGCCGGCGCCGTGGCGTTGCCTTGGTATGTCCCTGCCCCCGCCCTCGGCCGCGGCGGGGCCGTGGCGCCCAGCGAACGCATTGTCATGGGCGGCATCGGCCTCGGTGGGCGCGGCTCCTACGATCTGAGCTATCTGCTGACCCAGGCGGACGTGCAGTGGGTCGCCGTCTGCGATGTCGTCAAGGGCCGGCGCGACACAGCCAAGAACGCGGTGGACACCAAGTACGGCAACAAGGACTGCGCCACCTATGGCGATATGCGGCAGTTCCTCGCCGAGCGGACCGACGTGGATGCCGTCCTGATCGCCACCGGCGACCGCTGGCACGCACTGGCTTCGGTCATGGCGATGCGGGCGGGCAAGGATGTCTATTGCGAAAAGCCCGCGTGCCTGACGATGGCCGAGGGCCGCGTCGTCGCCGAGACGGCCGCCCGCTACGGCCGCGTCTACCAGACCGGCGCCCAGCGGCTCAGTGAGCCGCACCACGTCTTCGCCATCGAAATGGTGCGCACCGGCCGACTCGGTCCGATTCACACCGTCTACGCCGACTGCCGCTGGCGCGACGGGCTGCGCCACGACTGGCTGCCCGCCCAGCCTGAACCACCCAAGGACGAGTTGGACTGGGACCTCTGGCTCGGACCGTGTCCCTGGCGACCGTACAACGCCGGCTACGTCACCGGCGGCGGCTGGTATCACTTCTACGACTTCGCCACCGACGTTGCCATGTGGGGCGCGCACACGGTCGCCCAGGCCCTGGCCGGACTCGATGTGACTAAGATCACCTCCATCGAGTTCGAGTACAGCGGACCCGATGCCACGATGGTGACGCGCCTGTCCAACGGCGTCAGGCTCGTCCTGTTCCGCGTCGCCGGCTCGGTCTGGGACCCGTGCGAGTACTGGCACGGCGCCTGCGGCGAGCGATTCGACGGCCCCGACGGATGGGCCGGCGCCGCCGACGGCTACTCGGCGCCCGACGTCTCGGCGCCGCACCTGCTGCGCGATTACCAAAAAATCCTCGCCGACTACGCCGCCCGCACCCAGCGTCCGCTGGACCATGTGCGTGACTGGCTCGACTGCATCCGCTCGCGCCGGACCCCTGTGGCCGGCCCGGAGGTCATGGTCCGGTCCATGAACATCTGCCTGGCCGCCGACGCCTGTGAACGATTGCAGCGGAATCTCACGTTCGACCTGACCAGAGCCGAATTCGTCGCCGACCCCGAAGCCAACCGTATGCGCAGCCGCGCCATGCGCATCCCCTACACCGTCTGACGCCACCACACAGGTGCAAGCGGCGATAGCGTGCCCACTGTGGCAGGCCGAGAGCTCAGGGGAAGGCGCCCGCCCATTGACGAATCGTCAATCCCGAACGAGAAGGCAACTGCTATGCTCTGAGACCGAGGAGAATCAGAAGACCCATGGCGATTTCGGCAACGGCGAAGATCCTCAGATGCAGAATCGGCCGTGAAAGCACCCAGGCGGTGATCTTCTCCGTGGCCTTCGAATTGAGCAGAAGCAGACCCTTGAGAATGGCGGCCACGCCGATAAGCACAAGCACTTTGGGCAGCAGGCCCGGCTGTTTCCATCCGACAGAGACCAGAAGGGCCCCGAAGAAGAGTGCTGCGGCAAAAAACCAGCGACGAAGCCTCTTGCGGAGAGCCTCCGGATAGAGCAGAAAGAGAACGCCAAGAAGAATGAAGATGCTGCCGACAATATGGGAAAACATGACCGACGCCCTCTGAACGGGCAACACATCCCAGGAACCGTATCGCGGACAGTCTTGAGGATTGCACATTTGCTGTGGACTGTCAATGACCACGTCACGCCGCTCGGCCAACCCACAGGTCGCATCACATCCCAGCACCAAGCCTTGGACCTTCCGTATGTCCTCAATTTTTTCGTGGACAATCGTGGACGATTTCATACAATGGAAGTGTTGGGCGATGGGAAGCGCTCGACCGATGCGAGAGGGATTTCTGCGAAGCGTTCCGCCGAATGGCTGGCGGCACCGCGAGACGATGCTCCGGCCGGGATGCTCCATAGGACGTAAGCGGCACGCACAGGGGAACTGCGCGTGCGCGAGACCGGTTTGTCAACGCAAAGTGAGGAGGGACAACCCATGAGACAGACGATCGTGATTTGCGCCGTGGTGCTGGGCGCTCCATCGTGGCTGGGCGCCGAAGAATTTCAGATCAACGGGCGAACGAGCGGAGCGCAGGCCAATGCGGCGGTCGCCGCCGACGCCGACGGCCGCATCGCCGTCATCTGGAGCAGCTACTTCAGCAGTTCGGGCCGCTCCAACGACATCCTCGTCCGACGCATCGACACAACGGGCCGATCCTTCGACGCCGACGAGGTCCAGGTCAACACGGTGTGGAAGGGCAACCAGACCGAGCCGGCGGCCGCCACCAATGGCACTGGCATGCTTCTTGCGGCCTGGCACGGACCGGGACTCGATGCCGAGGGCATCTTCGCCCGCCTGTTCCATCAACTCGGAGCCGCGATGACGGATGAGTTCCCGGTCAATGCGACGATTGAAGGCCAGCAACTCTATCCGAGTGTGGCCGGCGGTGAAGCCGGAACGTTCGTCGTCGTCTGGGAGAGCCGGCAGGCAGATGCGATCGGCAAGATCAGTACGATCCGGGGTCAGTTGTTCGACGGGCACGCCACGCCGCTGGGCTCGGAGATCTGCATCGATGCACAAACACATGACGCCCGTTATCCGAGCGTCGCGATGGACGCCGCAGGCGGATTCGTCGTGACCTGGCTGCAAGCCCAGACCATGAACGCGGTGATGGCCCGGCGCTTCGACGCGAATGGCGTGCCGCTGGGCGAGCCGTTCCAGGTCAACGAAATTGCCTTTGGCTCGATCACGCAACCGGCGGTAGCAATGAGCCCCTCGGGCGACTTCGTCATCGTCTGGGACGGCGATCCGAACCGGGCCGGAGACGACGACATCCATGGGCGACGCTTCGATCCGAACGGCATGCCGCGGACAGGGCAATTCACCGTCAACTCGCTGTGCGAAGGGACCCAGCAGTATCCGCGCGTCGCGATCGACGATGTGAATGCGTTCGTCGTTGTCTGGCAGCACGACCACGGTGATCCGAATCTCGCGACCGACGTCTGGGCCCGCCGGTTCGACGCAGCAGGCTCGCCTGTGGGCGAGCAGTTCCAGCTCAACAGCTATGTCACCGGCAAGCAGCAGTCGCCCGACGTCGCCATCGCAGCGGGTGAATTCCTTGTCACCGTCTGGCAAAGCGATGGTCAGGATGGCTCGGGCTACGGCGTCTTCGCTCGGATCGAGCCCTGGACAATCGCCGACCCTGACCCGGTCGAGACGCCGCATGTCGAATGACAGATGCAGTATGTCCGACAGCTTCGAGTAGAATCGGCGACGGCGCGTCCGCGCGAACTGGCTGGAGGATTCTGCCTTGAACGAGGGTTCGAGGCCGACCATCACGGCACCGCTGCCTCGTTGGTCGGCGGCATTGGCGGGACGAATGGGCGACCCGGGTCCTTCGTACAGACGACGCGGAAGCCGACGCGGCCGACGGCATAATTGCATCGGTAGTACATGCGATACGTGGGCGTGACGCGATCGGCCGGCTCGCACCAGGCGCCGCCGCGCAGGGCCTTGGCGTTGCCCTTGGGTCCACGGAACAGCAGCGAGGCGCTCTGCCAATAGGCTGAGCCCTTCGTTGTCATGTTGAGCGGCTTGTGCGTCCGGGCGATCCGCTGCCACTCCTCGACCGCATCGGGGTAGTCCAGAGGCATCGGCCCGTCCAGGCACCATTCCCAGACGTTGCCCAGCATGTCGTGCAGTCCCAGGCCGTTGGCCTGCTTCGTGCCGACGGGCCGAATCTGCGTACGTCCGTCCCGATGATTCTCGCTTTCGACAAACCAGGCCAGTTGTCCAATCTGGCTCGGGGCGATGGTACGCTGCGTCCCTCGCGCGGTGCAGGCGTACTCCCACTCCACCTGGGTCGGCAGCCGGAAGTCGATGCCCGTCTTCTCGCTCAGCCACAGGCAATAGGCGCAGGCATCGAGCCAGCAGACCTCGATCGCGGGATAGTCATCCAGCAGATGTTCGGGCGCTTCGGTGTCCTGAGCGGAGCCTTCCGGCTGCGTCGCTTTCCAGATCCCCCACCGTTCCCAATCGTGAACCGGACTGGCGATCCCCTTGCTGAAGCGCGCTTCGTAGTAGCCGGTCTCCTCGCAGAACGGATCGAACTGCCCGAATGTCACTTCGGTCTTGCCGATCCAGAAGTCACGCAGCACATACTCGCGAGACGACACGCTTTTGTGTGAATCGCCTCCGGTCTCGAACGCCCCGCCGCGAACGAACACCATCTCCGGCACCGGTACGGCGCGCGCACGGGCCCACAGCCCCGCCCCACCGATCTGCGACACCGCCGCGAACAACAGAATCTTGCTTGCACATGCCTTCCACATAGCAGCCTCCCTTCACATGCCAGGCTTCTCGAAGCCGACTACGCCAAGGCCGGTCCGTCATCGATCGCACGGGGCCAGGTGGCAGCGATGACGCCGTAGACGATCAGCATCTGCCCGATGCCATAGGTGATCCAGCACAGGTCACCGAGGCCGCGCCAGTTGTCCTGGAAGAGGCGGACCGCCAGAAAACCGTCGCTGATCAGAAAGAGCAGGCCCCCGATCCCCACGGGCAGGAATCGCCGGTCGAAGCAGGCAACAGCCCCCATCACCGCTGCGGCTGTCGCGAGGAAGATTGTGTACACCGCCGTCGGCAGGTGCATGCCGGGCAGTGCGTCCGAGGGGCGCACCAGCATCACCCAAAGGGCCAGGCCGGCGAGATTGTAGAGCACCACGGCGCTCGCCAGCACTCTCATCCAGCCGGGCCGGCCGGTGAGCTGCAGGCGGCCCGCCAGTATCAGCAAGCCCGCGACATAGCAGACGTGTCCCAGGGCAAATAGAGGAACGATCATCGTCAGAGGCTCTGTGAAGCGCAAGACCCGCCACGCCCCATAGAGATCGGCCAGCATGCCCAGAGTGATCCCGGAGGCGATCAGGGCGCACGCGGCACCCAACCGGCCGCGCCGCTGCCAGAAGCAGTGGATCCACGCGGCGCAGACCAGCACCGCCGACGACATCCACCAGAACCGGCTCCAGTCGCCCTGCCCCGTGACCGCCGCCGCCACGAACGTCCCGGGCAGCAGCCCCAGCCATGCCAGCCACAGCACCGAAATCACCACGCATCGCAACGATTGTCTCATCTCGCGTACCCTACCATAAATCCGTCTGCATCGGAACCCAAAAGGCAGCGTATGCGCCCCACACCACGCCACACGGGCTTATCAGAATCGCCGTGCCGTGCACACCTGTCCAACTCACCTTCGCCATGGAACAGACAACGGCATCACTCGGCTCAATGCGTGCCTCGACTTCCAGGGCCCACGTGGCGTCGATGCTCTTGCGGGCCGAGTGTCTGCCCGCCTTCTCCGCCAGCGACAGGGATCTCCCGCGAAGTGAGAGAAATGCGCTTCCTCATCGCACATTCCAAAGCCTGTGAGCCCACACAGGCGATCAACCAGGAGCCCCCAGGCACAAAGGGCCGACGCAACGCCATTGCACTGATACGTTTGTACCTACCCGCAAGATATGCGAGACAATTTTCTTGTTGCCTTGCCCTGCCCTTCACCGATAATGATCTCAACGAGCACCGGCCCCAGAAGCGATCCGGCGTGCGTCGAGGATGAGACGATGTACAGCCCCCCCCATCCTCCACCAGCTCGCCGCCAGCGCGTCGGTGCCGAACGGCGATGAGAGGATCAAGAGCTATGCGAATCCACAAGCGAGAGAAGATCCATGGATGGAGTGGACGTTCCGTCGGACTGCAAATCGCCACGGTGTATTGGGGGGATCCGAACAAGACCAATCCTTCTTTTGACAACGACAACAGGGAGGACGCGAGAATGAAGAGGGCCTTCACACTCATCGAGCTGCTCGTGGTCATTGCGATCATCGCCGTGCTGATTGCCTTGAGCCTGCCGGT
>JAAYBA010000112.1 GCA_012719085.1 Planctomycetota bacterium | reverse complement strand
GTCCACTCGGCGCCGTCCTGAGAATACTCGACCGTGACGTCCTTGAGCCCGAAGCCCAGCAATAGCTCGAACTGGACGTTGTAGTTCCAGACGATCATCTGGTGGAGCTTGTAGAGGCGATCGAACTCGAACTGAATCCACAGAGACTCGCCCTCGACGGGCTTGGCCACCCACATGTCACCGCTGGTGGTCGAGTGCTGTTCGTCGGCGTTCAAGCCGGAGCCGTTGACCGTATTCTCCGGATCCGCCCCTGCGTCCGAAATCCCATTGCTGGTGGCGATAACGTTGGCCATCGGATAGGCAAGCGGTTCGGCCGCAAAGCTCCAGACCTCACCTTGGAAGATCGTGTTGTCCGGTGCGGCGTTGACCTCATCGATCCGCCAGTAGTAGGTCACGCCGAAGTCAAGGATGCCGGGCGGGTCGAACGTGGTGCCGGCCTGGCCTTGGCTGAGGAGCAGATCCATCGGATTGCTCCGGCTGGCGGTATTGACGTCGTCGAAGACCGTCCCGAAATACACATCGTGGCTCGCCGCATACTCGCCGGCGTCCCAACTCAGAACCACATCGCGAGGAATATCGCTGGCCTCGTTTGCCGGGACGGGGTTGGAGGCCAGTTCCAGGCCGGGGCCGCGTCCCGTCATGGCCAGTTGAATCTCGTCGAGCGTCAGCGCGTGGTCGTAAAGGCGGAAGTCGTCGATCATCCCCTGATACCATCCCTCGGCGAGGCTCGGCTTGGTGCCGATGGTGAACTTGGTGACGCCCTCCATGGTGTTGGTCATGCCAGTCCCGCTGTGCCAGAGTTCGCCGTTGATATAGACCTGCTGATCGCCCGTATCGGCGTTCTTGAGGAAGGTCCAGAAGGTCCACGTGCCCTCATAATCGGCAGCGCTGCCTGCTTTGTTAATGCGGTTGTAGCTGGGGCCGCCGGTGTCAAAGTAGATCGTTCCATCGCTCCACGGCACGTGGGCGCACATGCGCCTCGCTTCGTTGTCGGCGGGATCGGAAAACGCCCCGAAGATGAAGTTGGCCTGCGGCTGCAGGTCCGGATTGCCGAAGGCCCAGAACGATACGGTGGCCTGCCGTTCGATCGTGGACCACGATTCGGGGGGCACGTCCACATACGAATCCCCCTCGAAATTCAGAGCTCCGCCATACTGTCCATCGACCCAAAGCGGATTGGTGATGGTGCCGTGGTAGCCCTTGCCGGAACTGTCCTTGGCGACTGTGCCCGATCCATCGTCGAATTTCCACCAGCCCACCAGCGCGGCGTCGGAGACGCTTGCCAGGGCCAGCCCCAGGATGACCAGGGGCATCAGTGTGCAGACTCTTCTGTTCATGGTGATCCTCCTTCGAGCAAACGATTGAACCACACCATACCTGCGTCTTGGTTACGCGCCAAAACCGCGTCTGTCCCCCGGTTGTTTTTGTGTGCGAGACGAGCGAGAACGTGTGCGTTCACCTCCTTTCCATAGAGAACCAGCGGCCTGCGAAATGGGTGTACCGAATCTGCGATGCGAGGAGCTTCCGCACCCAACGCCCCGGCCCTGCTGTGTGTGTGGCAGAACACCTTGCGTCAGGACCTCCAACCGAACGGACACCTACGGCCGCGGCGGGATGAGAAGTGCTCTCGAATCCCTGCCGGACCGCGACAGTTCCCGTAACGTGCCCAACCACATGCATCATAACGTACGAGATGCCGGTTGGGCAAACGGATTCTTCGGCGCAACCAACCTTTCTATCGGTATGAACGCCATTGGCCTTCACACATATCCACAAGGGATTCCGGGCCGGTTTGGCCCGGCTCACTCGGGCTCGCTCGAATGAGTCTTGCGATCGACTGCACGACCGCTATAGTGGGGTGATACGGCCTACGGAGTCGAAATGGGTTTAGTCCGGGGGGATGCGCCGGTCGCGTGGTTTTGCCCCCGGCAGGCGATGACAGCGGCATCCCGCTTTGTGGAGCGTCCGATATGCGAAAACTCATCGTAGCAGCCAACCGCCTGCCCGTCACTGTCTCCACACGGGACGGACAGTACCAGTTTCGCCCCAGTCCCGGAGGTCTGGCCGTCGGGCTGTCGTCTCTGCCCGATTCGCTGGAGCGACTCTGGATGGGGTGGCCCGGGATCTCCAGCGAGCGGCTCAAGCCCGAGGAGAAAGACCACATTCGAGGATCGTTACGCCAGCAGAACTCCGTGCCTGTCTTCCTGTCGCAGAGGCAGATCGATCAGTATTATCTTGGCTTCTGCAACAAGACGATCTGGCCGCTCTTTCACTACTTTCCCGTTCGTACGGTGTTCGAGCAGCAATTCTGGAAATCGTACAAGCAGGTCAACCACCTGTTCTGCGAGGAGCTGCTCAAGGTGGCCCGGCCGGGTGACTCGGTCTGGGTGCACGACTTCCAGTTGATGCTGCTTCCCCGCCTGCTTCGTGAGAAGATCCCCGATCTGGCCATTGGGTACTTCCATCACATCCCTTGGCCTTCGTTCGAATTGTTTCGCCTGCTGCCGTGGCGGGAAGAGGTGCTGGACGGGCTGCTCGGGGCCGACCTCATCGGATTTCACACGTACGATTATGTGCGTCACTTTCTCAGCAGCATATCCCGGATCACGGGTCTGGAGCATACGCTGGGTGAGGTCAACGCCCACAACCGGATCCTCAAGGTCGATGCCTTTCCGATGGGAATCGACTACAGCCGCTACGCCGGAGCGATTGATGATGCGGAGGTCAGGACCGAGATCGACCGGATCCGCACCATTGTCGGCGATCGCAAGATCATCGTCTCCATCGATCGCCTGGACTACACGAAAGGCATCGTAGAGCGGCTGGAGGCCTTCGACTGGTTTCTCAGCACGTATCCCGAGTACAAAGGCCAGGTCACACTGGTCATCGTGGCCGTGCCGTCCCGATCGGGTATCGAGGACTACAAGCAACTCCGGGGACACCTCGAACAACTTGTCGGTCGCGTCAACGGCGAGCACGGTTCGCTCGGCTACATGCCGGTGTGGTATCTCTACCGGTTCATGCCGTTCAAGAAGTTGACCGCCTTGTACAATGTGGCTGATGTCGCGCTGATCACTCCGTTGCGAGACGGGATGAACCTGATCGCCAAGGAATTTGTGGCCACCAAGAACGACGGTCCGGGGGTGTTGATCCTCAGTGAGATGACCGGGGCCGCCAGCGAGTTGGGAGAGGCCCTGACCGTCAACGCCAACGACAAGGCGGCCATCGTTCACGCGATTCGTGAGGCGCTGGAGATGCCGGTCGCCGAGCAGTGTGAACGCAATCGCGTCATGCAGGAACGTTTGAAGCGCTATGACATCACGCGATGGAGCACGGATTTCATTCATGCACTGCGTGAAATCGAGGTCCGGCAGCAGGGGGTCTCCGTACACAAGCTGGGCCAGGCCGGCCGCGATACGCTTCTACGGCAGTACCGGGCCGCCGACAAGAGGCTGTTCCTTCTGGACTACGACGGGACGCTCGTGGGCTTCAAGGGTCGTCCGACCAAGGCCGGGCCGGACGAGGAGATCCTGGTGATTCTCGAACGCCTCGCCGCTGTGGAGAACAACCGCGTCGCGATCATCAGCGGAAGAGACAAGGAGACTCTGGAGAAGTGGCTGGGCGGACTGCACGTCCACCTCATTGCCGAGCACGGCGGCTGGCTCCGCGAGATCGGCGAGTCATGGCGGAGCTTCCAGCCGGTCAACGAGCAGTGGAAGCATACGATCCGGCCGATCATGGAGCTTTATTCGGACCGAACACCCGGGTCACTGGTCGAAGAGAAAGATTTCTCGTTGGTGTGGCATTACCGTCGGGCCGACCCGGCCCTGGCGTGCGTCAGAACGCATGAATTGCGCGATGCGCTGGTGAACCTGACCGAGAACATGGACGTAGGGGTCTTTGAGGGCAGCAAGATCCTCGAAGTGCGAAAGCACGGAATCAACAAAGGCCGCGCCGCCGAGTTCCTGATGAGCCGGGACCCGTGTGCGTTCATCCTGGCGGCCGGTGACGATTACACCGATGAAGAAATGTTCTCGGTCATGCCCGACGAGGCATACTCGATCAAGGTGGGCCTGAATATATCGAAGGCCCGATTCAACGTCGACACCGTTGTGGATTTCAGGAATCTGCTAAAACAAATTATGGGGAGTTAGATGCTCAGACTCGAAGATTTTCGCCACATCGTACCCGATGAAACGCTCGCCGAAATCTACGCCCGGGCCCGAGGCCTCTACGGCAAGCATATCATTCATCTGAACGCCACCTACCAGGGCGGCGGCGTGGCGGAGATCCTGTATTCACTGGTCATGCTGATGAACGACGTGGGCATCGACGCCGGCTGGCGCATCCTCCACGGAAGCCAGGAGTTCTTCGAGATCACCAAGAGTTTCCACAACGCGTTGCAGGGCGCCAAGCTGAACCTCTCCGATCGCAAGAAGCGCATCTACCGAAGGGTCAACGAGGATTTTGCGCGCTTCACGCACCTCGACCACGACTGCATCCTCGTTCACGATCCGCAGCCGCTGGCGCTGATCCGCTCGTATCAGAAGACGCAGCCGTGGATCTGGCGCTGTCACATCGACCTGACCGAGCCGCACGCGGAACTGTGGGACTTTCTCAAGGGATTTGTGCTCAAGTACGACCAGGTCGTGATGTCGAGCGAGAAGTACTTCAAGAAGGACCTTCCGATCGATCAGCGTCTGATGTACCCGGCGATCAATCCCCTGAGCCCGAAGAATACGATGATCTCCGACAAGACCATCGAGGACCAACTCGCCAGGGCCGGGGTTCCGATCGACAAGCCGCTGATCACCCAGGTCTCCCGGCTCGATCCCTGGAAGGACCCCGAGGGCGTCATCGACGTCTTCAAGATGGTCAGGGACCAGGTCGATTGCCGGCTTGTGCTGTGCTACAACGTTGCCAGCGACGACCCGGAAGGACTCCAGATGTACAAGAAGGTTCAGCGCAAGGCCAACAAGATGCTGGAAACCGGAGACATCCTTCTGGTTGTGGGCAACAGCGAGAAGCTGGTCAACGCGATCCAGCGGCACTCGAAGGTCATCGTTCAGAAGTCCATCAAGGAAGGGTTCTGTCTGGCGGTGACCGAAGCGATGTGGAAGGGGACCGCCGTGGTGGCCTCCAACGTCGGCGGCATTCCCAGCCAGATCGAGGACGGCAGGAACGGCTATCTGCTCGAACCCCAGGACACGGAAGGATTCGCCGACCGCATCACGCGTCTGCTGAAGG
>JAAYBA010000111.1 GCA_012719085.1 Planctomycetota bacterium | reverse complement strand
CGGCCAGCATACGCTTGCCGTTGACCACCCAGGACGGGTGGTTGGACTTTTGGAACGCATGGAGAAAGTTGTCTCGGTCGTCGTGATTGCCCGTGGCCAGGTGGACCGGCCGTTCATGGGCGATCGGGGCGACGAGATCGCAGAAGTTCTGGTAGTCGTCGGAACGCCCATTCTGGCGCGCCACGTCGCCGGTGACCACGAGGCCCTCAGGCGGGCCGGCCAAGACCTGGCGGCGGACCTCTCTGAGGTTCTGATAGGGGCAGAAGCCCCGATACTTGTTGTCAGGGTCGCCGGCAATGTGCGTGTCCGACAAGAACGCCCAGTATGCCGATTCCCTGCCGGGCGTGGCAAGGGCCCGGCTCGATCCGAATGCGGTGAGCCCGCCCGCAGTGGCCAGCAGTGTCCTGAGGAACTGACGTCGATCGAGCATCGGCTCGGAGCGATTCAACATAGCGCGTTGCCTTTCCGTGCTTCCCGACGGCATCGTTTCGAAAACGGCGTCGGGCGGCCAGCGGTCCATCGCATCGAACGCGATGGTGTTGGCCTGTCCTTGTGCTGCCCAGGCAGCCTTCTTCGGTTGCCTGACCGCCAGTCATATCGGCACCAGTGAATCGCCACTCCATTGGGATCGAATCACGTTTTCGTTAGAATGGCGTTGCGCCCGTGCGAGCACTGTTTCCCGTGGTCCGACGATCGCACCGCCGTGCATTATCGGCCGCAGGTGGTCTCGGATCGCCGCGTGGACTTTGCCATTGAGACAGGAGCGACAGCCCCTATAATGACCTGACCAATGTCCCGAGGCAGTCTTCTTGGATGGGCCGACGCATGGATCTGAATCCCTTCGATATCGGTGTGTTTCTGGCGTTCATCGGCGTGGTCGTCGCGTTCAGCATGTTCAAGAGCCGGCGGGAGAAGACCAGTGAGGACTATTTCCTCGCCGGTCGCGGTCTGACCTGGCCGCTCATCGGGCTGTCCATCGTCGCCGCCAATATCTCCACCGAACAGTTCGTCGGCATGGCCGGCCAGGGCGCCGGCGACGTCGGCCTGGCGGTGAGCAACTGGCAGTTGTTCGGCAGCATCGGCATCGTGGTGATCGCCTTCACCCTGTTGCCCCGCTTCCTCAAGGCGGGCATCTACACCATGCCCGAGTACCTGGAGTACCGCTACAACTCCGCCGCCCGGGCGCTCATGGCGCTGACGACCGTGGTGATCTACGTCGCCGTGCTGTTGACGGCCGTGCTCTATTCCGGCGGCCTGACCCTCCAGAGCATCTTCGGTGTGAGCCTGACGCCGAGCGTCTGGCTCATTGGCTCGATCGCCGCGCTCTACACCGTCTGGGGCGGACTCAAGGCGGTGGCCTGGGCCGACCTGTTCCAGGGCGGCGCGCTGCTGGTCGGCGGCATTGTCACGTTCTTCCTGGGTCTGCGCGCCTGTGGCGGCTGGGAGCAGTTCTCAACCGTCAACGCCGACAAGCTGCACATGGTCCTGCCGGCGAGCCACGAGGGGCTGCCCTGGACGGGTCTGCTGTCGGGAATGTGGATCGT
>JAAYBA010000658.1 GCA_012719085.1 Planctomycetota bacterium | reverse complement strand
GGGCCTATCGCGAGGCCCGTCTGGTCCTGGCCCGTCACGCCCCCAAGGCCGCCAAGACACTGATCGACCTGACCAAATGCCAGAAGGAAGAGACGGCCCGCCGGGCCTGCCTGGACATCGTCGCCCCACCAACCGCGCCCGGCGCCGCCGAAACGCCGCATAAAGCCGCAGAGCATGACCCGATCGCAGAACTGCCCCCCGAAACCGCCACCCGCCTCCTCGCCGCCCTGGCCGCCGAAAACTAATGCCTCCAGAACGCGTATTCCACCAAAGAAGGCAGGCTTTTTCATGCTCGCCTTTACGATCGGCCGATAACTTGGTATACTGTGGGTACAGGAAAGGGGTCGATATGCAGGGCAACTGTAACGTGATCAAGAGGGAAGAGGTTCGCACGGATGAGGCATTCGAGATCCTCGAGCGCGCGTTGGCGCAGCCCGGGGTCAGAGAAATGATGTCTGTCTACCGACAATGGGAGTCGCTGCGAGAGGCCACACAGCCGTATCGCCAGGCGGCGTCACGCAAGACCGCGGTGGCTTTGGCCGATACGTCAACTCCAAGCGGCCTGCGAACGGCGTAGAAGAGGGAACAACGTGCCAACCTGGAGCGAGATTCTTGCCGAACTGGTCCGATCCCAGGCCCAGACGGGTATTGCGCAGTTCGACGCCATCCGGCGCAAATACTTGGTCAAGACGTACGAAGCAACGCACAGGAATGTGATTCTCTACGCCTCCAAGTGGACACAACCTGGCGCCGGGGTCTCTCCGGAACTCGTCAGCATCGTCGATGAGGACATCCAGGGCCTGATGGAGGTTGTTCATGGACTCAGCGGCCCCAACTTAGATCTTATCCTACACAGCCCCGGTGGTTCCGCCGAGGCAGCCGAAGCGTTTGTCGCTTACCTGCGATCGAAGTTTGATCACATCAGAGTGATCGTCCCGCAGATGGCGATGTCCGCAGCCACGATGATCGCCTGCGCGGCGGATGCCATTGTCCTCGGCAAGCATTCCTTCCTCGGTCCCATCGATCCTCAGTTCGTTATGAGCACAGCGCTCGGCACGCGAATGGCACCGGCACAGGCGATCCTTGAGCAGTTCGAACAGGCCAAGACCGAATGCATAGACCCGGCCAAGATGGGGGCATGGCTGCCCATGCTGGGGCAGTATGGACCCGATCTGCTCATCCAGTGCAAGAACGCCTGCGAGATGTCACGCAGTCTCGTGAAAGACTGGCTCATGACATATATGTTCAGAGGCGATCCGAACAGGGAAAACAAGGCAAGTGGCATCGCCGATTGGCTCTCCGACCACGCGCAGTTCAAGAGCCATGGGCGGCACATTCCGAGGTCCGAAGTGGCACGGCGAGGACTGCTTGTGGAGGACCTCGAACAGAACCAATTGACGCAAGACCTTTTCCTGTCCGTCTTTCACGCGACAACGCACACGTTCAGCGGCACTGCCGCAGTCAAAATCATCGAGAACCATCTCGGCAAGGCGTTCATCAAGCAAGCTCATCCCCTTGGTGGACCGATACCTGTGCAGCCCCCCTCCGAACAATCGCCGCAGGCGCCGCCTGAGCACCCGTAGCGTGCGCCGTCCTTCGTCTACGCAGCTATCGACGTCGAAACTTGACGCGGTCTGGGTTTATTCCTTGGCGCGGCTGAGGTAGGAGCCGTCGGCGGTGCTGACGCGGATGACGTCGCCGATGTTGATGAACGGCGGCACGCGGGTCTTGAGTCCGGTTTCGAGGGTGGCTTCTTTCAACTGCTTCGTGGCGGTCGCGCCCTTGATGCCGGGCTCGGTGTCGGTGACCTCCAGCTCGACGGTGTTGGGCAGTTCGAGACTGACGACAGTGCCGTTGTGGACGGCGACGGTGATCGTGGTGTTGGGTTTGAAGTACTGGATCGCCTCGCCGACCACCTCGTCGCTGACGGTGATCTGGTCGTAGGTCCTGTTGTCCATGAGGATGTGCCCGGTGCCGTCGGAATAGAGATACTCCATATCCCGGCGGTCGAGAAAGGCCTGCGCGACGTCCTCGGTGCTCCGCAGACGCTTCTCGACCATAACGCCGTCGGCAAGCCTTCGCAGCTTGGCCTGGACGAAGGCCCGCAGGTTGCCGGGGGTCACGTGAGTGGCCTGCGCGCAGACGCAGAGTTGGTCATCAATCATGAAGGCCATTCCCGGCCGCATAT
>JAAYBA010000657.1 GCA_012719085.1 Planctomycetota bacterium | reverse complement strand
TGCGTTGAACTACCCGCTCACGTCCGGTGTGCTTCAGGCCCGCTATGCGGAACTGCCGATGGACCGTCCGATCCTGGTGGTCTGCCGCAGTGGGGGCCGCAGCAACGTGGCCGCCAACTTCCTCGACGCGCAGGGCTTTCCGGAAGTCTACGACATGAATGGCGGCATGAACGCCTGGCTATGGGAGACCGTCCCCTGCAAGTACTCCGGCGGCAGCGGCACGGCGAAAGATCCTTACCAGATCGCCACGGCTGAACAACTGAATGCCATCGGTGCCGATCCCAACGAATGGGACAAGCATTTCATCCTCATCGCGGATATTGACCTGTCCGCCTACACCGGCACTGAATTCAACATCATCGGCCGTCGTCGCGATTATCCTCCTGACGAGCAACCCTTCACGGGCGTGTTCGATGGGAAGAGTCATCGGATACGGGGTTTTGCTTGGCATTCAGACAACGGCGATTTCATTGGCCTCTTTGGGTATGTTTGTGGTCCTCACGCCAAGATCAAGAATCTCGGACTCGTTGGTGCGAAGGTGGATGCGGGGCTGTGGAATAGTTACGTTGGCTCGCTGGTGGGCTATCTTGGTGAGGGCGAGGTGGTTGACTGCTATATGGAGGACGGCAGCGTTCGGGGGACCAACCAGATAGGGGGACTGGTGGGAGGTACGCGGGAAGGAACACTCATCAAGAACTGTCACACGACCGGTGAGGTGACAGGCCGTGGCAGAACCGGCGGTCTGATTGGATATAACCTCTCCGTCGTCACGAAGTGTTATTCCGCGACCATCGTGAGCGGCGGAAGCGACATGGGTGGGTTGGCCGGCAGCAACGAATATGCAGGTGCCATCATTGGTTGTGACGCAAGCGGTATGGTTACTGGTACATCTTCCGTTGGAGGTCTTGTGGGATTCAACCATGCCAACATCACCGGCTGCCGTTCTCATGTGATTGTGACGGGGGTCGACGACGTCGGTGGTTTAGTCGGGTACAACGATTATGGCGTGGTCTCGTGCAGTCGTGCTGTCGGTGAGGTTATGGGAGACAGCAATGTGGGCGGTCTCATGGGCCGCAACAGAGGTGGAAACGCGTATTGGGGCATTACTGATAGCTATGCTACGAGTTCGGTCACGGGCAACGTAAATGTCGGTGGCTTGGTGGGCTGCAATTCCTCTGTCGTGGCCCGTAGTTACTCGGCTGGCCTCGTTGTGGGCGAGAGCCTTGTAGGGGGATTGATCGGATGTGATACGGAAGGGAACGTTACGGCATCGTTCTGGGACACGGAAGTCAGTGGCCTGTTCGCCAGTGCTGCCGGAGAGGGCAGGACCACGGTCGAGATGCACACGGCCAGCACGTTTCTCGCGGCCGGATGGGACCTCGTGGATGAGATCGAGAACGGGACCGAGGACATCTGGTCGGTCGAGGAGGGATCTGGCTATCCCCAGTTGATCTGGACGGAACCGTACGGTGGGGGTACGGGCCATCCGGGAGATCCCTATCTCATCTACACCGCTGGGCAACTGAATGCCATCGGTCTCAATCCTCGTCACCTTGACAAACACTTCGTGTTGATGGCGGATATCGACCTCGGCGTGTACACGGAGACGGGTTTCAACATCATCGGTGGTGCGGCACCCTCGGAGGGTTTCAGGGGCGGGTTCGAAGGGAACGGCCATGCCATCTCCAATCTCAGCTTGGCGCCCTTCAAAAGGAGCAATGTCGGACTCTTCGCGAGCCTCTACGGTGTCGGTGCTGAGGTCAGGAATCTTCGGTTGATCGAGCCCAGGGTTGATGCCGAAACCAGTTATTTTGTCGGCGCGTTGGCAGGCTATCTGTATGGGGGAACGATTAAGAATTGTGGTGTGGAGGGGGCTCTCGTCATAGGCTACCAAGACACAGGAGGTTTGACGGGGGGTGTCCGTGACGGGACTATCCAGAACAGTTTTTCTACCGGTCGGGTCGAAGGCAATACGTACGCAGGGGGACTCGTAGGGGCGAACGGCAGTAGCGGTACCATTACGAACTGCTATTCACAGTGCGAGGTTGTAGGCGAAATCGCGACTGGTGGCTTGGCAGGACACAACGGTGGTGTCGTCACGACCAACTGCTATGCTACAGGAGAAGTCTCGGACGCCCTTTACACGGGCGGCTTCGCGAGCAAAGAAACGGGAGAGATCACCGGCTGCTTCTGGAATGCCGAGATGAGCGACGAGACATCGAGCACGGCCGGTACAGGGTTAACTACAGCAGAGATGCAGAGGGCGGCCACATATCTGGAGGCGGGATGGGATTTTGTCGACGAGACGGAGAACGGGACCGAGGACATTTGGTGGATCGACGAGGGTAACGACTATCCGAGGCTGTGGTGGGAAGCCCAGATTTCACCATTCTCGATTGATGATTGAGACGGGACGCGGCTCACGAGGGACGGGCCACCAGTCCGAGATACGAAACACGAGATACCGGCCTACCCTTCCTTCTGGATGCGTTTGGCTAGCTGGTCTTCGGCGGGGGTCAGGGTGGCGCGGTGTTTCTCGACCTCCTTCACGATGTCGGCGATGACGTCCGGGTGGTCCTTGGCGACGTCGTACTTCTCGGACGGGTCGTGTTCAAGATGGTAGAGCACGGGCGGATCGTGCCGGACCGGCTTGTCGCTTCCGTAACCCGATTGCGTGATGAAGTGGGCCTTGTACGGTCCTTTGCGCACGGCGAACAGCTCGGTCCCACGATAGTAGAACATGGTGCGGCGGGGGCTGGGACCGGTTCCGAACAGGGCAGGCGTTAGGTCGAGCCCGTCGACGACGCGGTCGGACGGCACCTCGGCGCCCGCCAGCTTGAGGATCGTCGTATAGAGGTCCATCGTCGCGCCCATGTCACGAACCACGCCGGGCTGGATCCGGCCCGGCCACCAGAAGATCGTCGGCTCGCGCATCCCGCCTTCGTAGGTGCAGCCTTTGCCCTCGCGCAGCAGGCCGGCCGAGCCGCCATGCTCATTAAAGGTCAGCCAGGGACCGTTGTCCGAGGTGAAGACGACGAGCGTGTTCTCCGCCAGGTGGTGTTTCTTGAGTGTTTCGAGAATCCGCCCGACGCCCGCGTCGATCTCCTCGACGACATCGCCATACAGGCCGCGAAGGCTCGTGCCCCGGAATTCGTCGGAGCAGAACAGCGGCACGTGCGGTAGATTGTGCGCCAGGTACAAGAAGAACGGCTCCTCCCGCTTCTGTTCGATGAAGCGCACGGCCTCTTCCGCATATCGTTTTGTGATCGTGTTCTGGTCGGCGGGTCGCTCGACGATCTCCTCGTCGCGCATCAGCGGCACGTTCCAGTACTCGATCTTCGGGGCCCAGAACGCCTGACGCCCCTCGCCCCCGACGCGGTCCATGTCGTTGCTGTACGGAATCCCGAAATACGAATCGAAGCCGTGACTGGTGGGCAGATATTGGGGCAGATGGCCCAAATGCCATTTACCGATACACGCGGTCGTGTAGCTCTGGGGCTTCAGCGCCCGGGCGATGGTGACTTCGCTCTGGGGCAATCCGCCGGCCGAGTCGGGAAAGAGCACCCGTCGCACGTTGCTGCACATGCCGCTGCGGACCGGCAGCCGGCCGGTCAACAGCGCCGCCCGGCTGGGCGTGCAAACCGAGGCGCCGGCGTAGAAGCTCGTCCACCTCTGGCCCTCGCCCGCCATGCGGTCCAGGTTTGGCGTGCGAATCGTCGGATGGCCGAAGCAGGCCAGGTCGCCATAGCCCAGGTCGTCACAGAAGATGACGACGAAGTTGGGTCGTCTGCGCTCGGATGTGCTGCCCGTGCCGGCCAGTCCGCCGCAGGCGGACCGATGGGCTGATACGGGCAGACCTGCGCAGGCCAGGCCGATCGTCTTGATGAAGTCACGTCGGTTCATGTGCGTATCTCCAGCATTGTGGGTCGGCTGTGGCCCTGCTGTTTGTAGCGTTCGAGCAGGGCGGTCAGATGTGCGACGATCTCCGGCCGCTCGGCCCAGAGGTTGGTCTGTTCGGCGGGGTCGTCGTCGAGGTTATAGAGTTGTCCCTTTGGCCCGTCCGGCTCGGGCTCGATCTTCGGCGGAGCGGTGAAGCCGCCCGAGCCAAGGCCATCGATCAGTTTCCAGGGGCCCTGGCGGATGGCGAACAGACCCTGCGCGGAATGGTGGACCACCGCCTCGCGGACCGGCTCAGCCAAACCCGGATTGAGCATCGCGGGCAGGAGGTTGTAGCTGTCCTGACCGGCGTCGGCCGGCAGCGCGTCCCCGACAACGGCGGCGCAGGTTGCCATCAGATCGGTCAGGCAAATCGTCTGGTTGCTGTGCGAGCCTGCTTTGATGCGTCCGGGCCAGCGGCACACGAACGGGACCCGGTGGCCTGCCTCGTGGATGTCCGCCTTCTGCCCTCGCCAAGGCCCGTTGGCGCGGTGGCCGAACTTCTCGATCTGCTCCGTGGGCCAGTGCGAGCCGTTGTCGGATGTGACGATCAGCAGCGTCTCGTCGCCAAGGCCGGCGTGGTCGAGAGCTTCAACGATCCGGCCAATCGAAGCATCCACCTGTGCGACGAAATCGCCATACCAATCGACCTCGGTCTTGCCGCGGAACTCATCTGTGGGCATCCAGGGCGTGTGCGGCGCCGTCAGAGGGACATAGAGAAAGAACGGGCTGTCTCTTTCTTGTCGCTTCACGAATTCGACAGCTTTGCTCGTGATCGTGGGCAGGACGTTTGTAAAATCGAATGAAGGCGCAATCGGTCCGGCCCGCCAGTAGCCTCCGCCCGCGTCCCAACGGCGCTGGCTGGCGGGGGTGTGGTCGGTCGGCGCCTCGACGACCCGGCCGTTTTCCAGCCAGCAGTAGG
>JAAYBA010000656.1 GCA_012719085.1 Planctomycetota bacterium | reverse complement strand
CGTCGGGTCCGAGCTTCGTCTGACGATAGATCCTCGGGCCGAAGTGCGTGTGGCTGGCACAGATCATCACGTTCGATCCGGCGATGCCCGTCCGGCTGGTCACCATGTCGCGAATCTGGTTCGTCAGGTACAGAGGGACCCACAGCAGATCGACCGCCACGAGGGCGACCGTCTCGCTGCCGTCGCCGACGACCAGCGCCCGGGCGTATAGCTCGTCGAGCACGCCATCGCTCGGCTTGTCGCGGGCCGCGTAGCCCGACAGCCACACGCCCACCGGCGGCGTAATATCGACGCGAGCGGCGCCGGCCCGAACGGCCCCGGCCACATCACGACAGAACGAAGCAACAAACAACAACGCAACAACAGACCCCATCGTTCGTCCAGTCACGATCACCTCCCACAAGAACGGGCTCATACGGCCCCGAATAGACAGACATCGAACGACATGCACCGATTATGCCGGATCGCCGCGCTCCACGCCAGTGATTCCTGCGTCCCATTGGCAGCCGGGCCTTGCCATTTGCCGGGCGGGCCACTATAACGCGGCCAGGCAGGCGCAACGGCTGGCAGAAACGGAGGTTCGGCATGAAGAAGTCGATCGCGATTCAGTGCATTGTCCTGGTGGCAGGCGGCTTCCTCGTCGCCAAGGAAGCCGGGATCGTCCATCACGACCAGCCCTTTATCCAGGACTACAGCGAGAAGGTCCCCCTCGCGCGCGAGCTGGATGGGGCCAGACTGATGAAGGTCCGCGCCGACCGCAACGGGCGAATCCTCGCGCTCTCGGACAAGGGGCTTCTGCAAGTGCACGAAGGCCGGCTCAAGCCGGACAGGCTGCACCGGCCGCTGGCCGATATGCGGATCAGAGACGTTGGCGTACACCAGGGCCAGTTCGTCTACCTGACGGACGAGGCGGCCCTGAGCAACGCCTGGGCGGGCCGGTTCCTCGTGCGCCACAAGACGCCCGACGCCACACAACTGGCGATGGGAGCGGAGTTCGACTTCCTCGTCGCCGCCGGTAAACGTGCCACGCTCGTTCACGGACGGGATGCGACCTTTGAGTTGCCCATCGGTGACGGCATCCAGCAGATCGCATTCGACCCATCACGGGGGCACTTCCTCGTGCTCGCCGGCTCGACGCTGTGGCGCGTGACATCGGATGGAGGTAGGACAGCTGTCTTTGGGCACGAGAACATGAACTGCCTTGCGCTGACGGACGATGTCTTGCTGATTGGCACGTCGGAAGGCTATCTGCATCTTGATCCGGTGTCGTTCGAGCGACGGTCCGGGATCGAGACGAAGCTGCCCTGCACGGAGATTCGCTGCATCACGTCCATCGGGGACAAGACGTGGTTCGGAACGCCGCGAGGGGCGTTTGCTGTGAATCCTGACGGCACGATCGACTACTATGCGTCCAAGCGGTGGCTGGTGGATGACAACGTTGTCGATATCGCACCCGGCCCGGGCGATTCGGTGCTGTTGCTCTCGCGCACGGGCTTGAGCATCATCCACTTCGAGCCGATGACGCTGGCGCAGAAGGCCGAACACTTCGACCGGCTCACGCGGCAGCGGCACATCCGCTACGGCTTCAACAGCGCATTTGTCATGAGCGAGCCGGGCGAGAAGTCCACCGGGACGCTGATCGACGAGGACAACGACGGGCTCTGGACGTCGATGTACCTGGCGGGCGAGCTGTTTCGCTACGCGGTGACCCGGTCGGACGAGGCGCTACGCAACTGCTACGAGTCCTTCGAGGCGATGGAGCGGCTCACCGAGATCACGCCGATGGCGGGCTTTCCCGCCCGCTCGTTCGACCGCGCCGGCTATCAGGTGGCCGACAAAAGCCGATGGCAGCCGGCAAGCGACGCCCACTGGGTCTGGAAGGCGACCACCAGCAGCGACGAGATCGTCGGGCATTTCTTCGCGTATGCGATCTTTGCCGAGATCGTGCCGGAGAAGGCCTGGCGCGACCGGGCCGTGGCGCTGATTGACGCCATCATGGACCACATCGTGCGAAACGACTGGTATCTGGTGGACTACGACGGCAAGCCGACGCTGTGGGGCCGCTGGCACCCGGAATACGTCAACCAGTTCCCGCGCCAGGTGGGCGACCGGCGGCTCAACTCCGTCGAGATCATCGCGTTTCTTCAGACGGCCTGGCATTTCACGGGCAAGGACCTCTATCGAGAAAAGGCCTTCGAGCTGTTCGAGAAGCACGGCTACCTCGACAACATCATGATCCCGATCTGGGAGATCGGCCACGTGCCCGGCGTCGATCTGACGACGGAATGGAACCACTCCGACGACGAGCTGGCGTTCCTGAGCTACTGGAACCTGTACCGCTACGCCTTCGACGACGCGCTTCGCGAGCGGTATCGCCAGGCCATCGAGGGGCACTGGCAGATCGAGCGGCCCGAGAAGAACCCGCTGTGGAACTTCATCTACGCCGACACGGGGGCCGAGCAGTTCGACTTGGCCGAGTCGATCTGGACGCTGAAACAGTCCCCGCTCGATCTGATCGGCTGGGACATTCGCAACAGCAGCC
Source organism: Planctomycetota bacterium (assembly GCA_012719085.1). Taxonomy (GTDB): domain Bacteria; phylum Planctomycetota; class Phycisphaerae; order Sedimentisphaerales; family Anaerobacaceae; genus Anaerobaca. The sequence continues at coordinate 196 of JAAYBA010000656.1, read as the reverse complement.
GCAGCGACCTTGCGTTTCTGGAGCCGAACTTCCGGCAGCAGTCCACGGCCGAGGTCCTGCCGCCCGACGAACGGCCGATGAGCAAGCACAACGGCAATGCGTTCCGGCTGGACGGCGGTGCGGGCGGCCGATACGAGTTCAGCGGGGACGTCTACCTTCTGCCCTACTGGATGGGCCGCTACCTCGGCATCATCCG
>JAAYBA010000655.1 GCA_012719085.1 Planctomycetota bacterium | reverse complement strand
CGGCACGGCGGGGACGGCCACGACGGATTCGTCGCCGCCCTCCGGGGCCAATGCGTACACCGAAGTTCACGGTATCAACACCGGCGGTGATGTCTCCAACGAGGGCGACATCACCCTTGCCGCGACGGCGGGCTCCGCCAACAGCTCATTCAACTCAGTAGCTTATGCCCACGCTGAAGGCATCTTCTCTGGCGGCCACGTCGCCAACAGCGGCGACATCACGACTACCGCCACGGGGGGCACGGCCGACGCCAATGACGGCTATAGCGCCGAGGCCGGAGCCAACTCCTACGGAATCCTCGCGCTCTCAGGAAACGTCAGCAACGCGGGCAGCCTGACGATCAACGCCACAGCGGGCGCCGCCACCAGCCACGAGGATGCGGAGGCTGATGTTGACGCCTACGGCATTCTCTCCGGAGGAGACGTCGACAACAGCGGCGACCTCGTCGTGGTCGCAACGGCGGGGACCGCCAACGGCTGGGAAAGAGCTGATGCCAGTGTCGATCTGGACGGTATTCGCACTGATGGAGACGTGAGCAACAGCGGCGCGATTGCGGTCACCGCCACGGGCGGGACGGCCACGGTCGATCTCGACGGACGGTCCGATGTCGGTGTCTCGGTCTCCGGAATCGTTGCCAGCAGAGCAATCGACAACACGGGCGACATCAGCGTCACCGCCACGGGCGGAACAGGCCGCGGCCCCGGCGAGGTCGATGGCGGCGTGAACGCCCGGGGTCTCTACTCCTATTCCGGCGCCGGTGTCACGAATACGGGCGACATCGCGGTTACCGCCACGGGGTCCACCGCCGACAATGGCGACGCGTCGACCTATATGAACGTCTATGCTGTGGCCATCCAATCGGCGGCCATCGACAACACCGGCGCTATCACGGTCACCGCCACTGGAGGCCACATGGTCGAGGGCAACGATGAAGCCTCCACGAACGTTTCGGTCTTCGGACTGCGCTCGGAGACGGTGCGTAACACCGGTGCCGTCACCGTCACTGCCGCCGGAGCGACGGCGGGCGGCTTGGACGTCATCGACGAGGAAGTCTTCGCCTGCGGCATCGCCGGCGCAAGTGTCGATAATTCGGGCGACGTTACCGTCACCGCGACGACCGAGGCCGGCTCCAGGACCTATGCCATAGGCATCGACATGTATGGCGACGGCACCTTGACCAGCACCGGCATCATCCGGGCCTTCGCCGACACAGCCTATGAACTCCGAGCGGGCTACGGGACGACCAGGCTGGTCGGCACGTACAACGTCACGCTCGACGGGGACCCCGACGACGCCTCGATCTACGTGGCCGACCAAGCTACGTTGGCCCTGAACAACGCGACGCTGACCGTCACGGAGGCCCCCGGCGAGACGCTCTGGGACACGCCGTACCGACTGTTCGAGGTCGATCCCGACGGCGCGGTGACCGGCCGATTCGGCACCGTGCGGGCCATCAATCCCGACGCCACCGCCGTCTACTACACACAGGGGACCGGCAACGCTGCCGATGACAGGGTGGCCTTGACCTACGGCCCGGAAGTCGCCGAGCCAATCGAATCGGCTTCGGTCGAGAAGTATCTGGTCAGCCAGCCCCTCGACATCGTCAATCGCCACATGACGGGCACCCTGCTGCAGAACATCCTCTATCCGGGCGCCACCGGTCTGCTGGCCGACGCGGGGCCGATGGCCCGCAGCATGGCCCTGGCCCAATCGGGGTCCGATACGCGCAGTGGCGTGTTCGTCGAGCCCTACTACTCCCGTCTGAAGCACGATGCCAATCCGCTCGGCTACGACGCCGACCTGTGGGGATTTGCCGCCGGCTATGAGCGGCGGATCGAAAACACCCTGGTCGCCCTGCACATGGGATACGGCCGGGCGAATATCGATTACACCGGCACCGGCTACACCGCCAACCGCGAGGACCAGGACATCCTGACCGGCGGCCTGAGCGGTCTGACCTTGTGGAATGACTGGACCCTTCGTTACGGCCTGGCCGGCTTCTACGGCTCGCAGGATTACCGGGGCCGGACGGGGCTGGCGCTGACGGAAACGGAGAAGGCCTCGACAAACAGCTACGGCGTGCTGGCTTCGGTCATGGCCGGACGCATCCTGCGGCGTGGCTCTCACGTATTCCTGCCGGAAGCGGGCTTGAACTACCTCTGGGGCCATCGCAGGGGGTATACCACCCGGTCGAGCGATCCGGCTTGGAACACCACCTACTCGGCGATGGCCGACCACGACCTTCAGGCCGAGGTGGCGTTGAACTGGCTGTGCGGATTCATGCACAAGGACGTTCATGTGATGCCGTCGGCTTCGGTGGGCATCCGCCACCTGCTGACCGACGCCGAATCGACCGTCTCGCAGTCGGTCCCGGGGGCAGCACCGGTGTCGGTCACATCGCAGCGGGACCGGACGGCCATGACACTGTCGGGCTCGGTGGTCCTGACAAAGGCCCGCCATGCCGTGTCCGTCGCTTACGATGGCGAATACTCCCCGGACGCGCGGCGGCACAGCGTGTGGCTGAGGTACGGCTGGCAGTTCTGAGCCGGCCGTGTGTTGAAGCTATGGGATCGCGGCCAGTCGGGAGGCGACGTCGGCCTGGATCTTTCGGCAGAGGCTCTGGATTTGCTCATCCTGTGGCAGGAAACCGATCAGTTCGGCCAGGTAGCCGCACTCCTCGATCCGACACAGCGAGGGCGTGAAGTTCAGGTCATAGACCCAGCCGAGCTGGCAGAGCCTGGCGTCGGTGAGCGTGCGCAGCTTCCCCCAATCGACCGCCTCCTCGTTCCTAACCGCCTTCAGCACCTCGGGATTGTACTGTGGCGTGTCGGGCAATTCGATTTCGAGTTCCAGGGTGCATGAGGACTGCGGATTGCCCCGGCGAGACCTGTAATACTCCAGGACCACGCGAAAGATGTCGATTTTGTCCGCATCGCGGATGAGCTTGGTGAACAGCAGGGCGCGGCCCTTGAGCGTCGAGGGCAACGACTTGCGGTTGTGCAGGCCCACGGCCGTCTCCACCCACTGCCTCTCTTCGGCCGGAAGGATGTCAAGCACACCTTCAGCCCGCAGGACCTCAACGCCCTTCTGCCCGTGGTCGATGCTGCGCAGATCGTTGTACGTGCGATACTGGGCAAACTGGGGAAACCGACCGACGTCGTGAAGCAGCGCCGTCAACTCGGCGATCCGCATCTCATCGTCGTCCAGCGCCAGCGCGGATGCCAGGCGCACGATCTCCTCACACGTCCGCGCAGTGTGCTCCTGTTTGAGTCTCAGATGAGCGTTGACGTATTCGTCGTCTCCGAAGAAACGATCGCTGTATCGCTCGAACCAACGCCTGAAGCGTGGCAATGCGTTCGGGTCCATACGTGTCGAGTATCCGAAAAACAGGGGTGAATCTTCATTCCCCCCCCATATCATCGAAGAGAGACCGGCAGTGTACCCGAAAGCACCATTCGTGCAAGAAAAACCACCTCGCTATTCCCAAATGCGTCGGGCAGACTATAATGGGCCCATTCGTGGGTCGATTCGGCTCTGCCGGATTGATGGAATGGGTTTTGTCATTCGGTAGGAGAGGCTATGCCGACGGTAAAGGATATCGTTGTACGCAAACCGACCCAACAAGAGGCCGACCGCTGCAAGGCCTGGCCAATCTGGACGTGCGAACCGAGTACGTTCGACTGGTCCTATACGGAAAAGGAGACCTGCCTGATCCTGGAAGGCAAGGTTACGGTAACCGACCGCGAAGGGTCCATCACCTTCGGGCCGGGCGATTTCGTCATCTTCCCGCAGGACCTCGACTGCGTCTGGAACGTGGAAGAGGCGGTTAAGAAGCACTACAATTTCGGTTGATCCGAATTGATACGGGCCCTGGTGGTCGTACAGGACCTGGATCCGGCACGGAGCCCACGGCGCAGAGCGCCACGAACCAAAGGAGTGAATCCATGGCCTTCCGAAACGTCTTCGTCTACCCACGGTATCCTGAAAACCTCGAACGGCTGTACAGCCTGGCCTACAACCTGTGGTCCACCTGGAACTATGAGGCCATCCGGCTGTTCTATCGCGTGGACGCGGCGTTGTTTCAGAAGGTCAAGCACAACCCCGTCAAACTGCTGATGAGCCTCTCGCAGGAGCGGATCGACGAGTTGGCCCACAACGATGGGTTTCTCTTCGAGCTCAACGAAGTCTGGGAGAACTACCAGGAGTACATGTCGCACAAGGAGGCCGGCGAGGGAAACAAGGCGAACGGCCTGACGCAAAACGACACCATCGCCTATTTCTCGATGGAGTTCGGGCTGCACGAATGCATCCCCATCTACGGCGGCGGTCTGGGCATTCTGGCCGGCGATTTCCTCAAAGCGGCGTCGGACATGGCCCTGCCGATCATCGGCATCGGCCTGATCTATCGCTTCGGCTACTTCACCCAGCGCGTCAATCTCGACGGACTCCAGGAAGAGCTGTTCCTCGAGTTCGACAACCATCTCATCCCCGTCCATGAGGTGCGCGACGCCCAGGGAGAAGCGGCCTACGTGGACATGACCCTTGGCGGAGAGCCCCTGAAGGTCAAGCTGTGGGAGATCCAGGTCGGCCGCACCCGCCTGATCCTGCTCGATACCGACATCGAGGACAATCCCGCCGACTTCCGCGACATCACGCGAGAGCTCTATGTCGCCGACCGGGAAAAACGCCTCCAACAGGAGGTCGTCCTCGGCATCGGCGGCGTCATGGCCTTGGAGCGGTTGGACATCCATCCGACGATCTACCATATCAACGAAGGCCATTCGGCCCTGCTGGCGATCGCCCGGCTCAAGCAGTTGACGCGCGACCGCAAGCTCAGCCTCTCCGAGGCCAAGGCCCTGATCCGGGCGTCCACCGTCTTCACGACGCACACGCCCGTCACGGCCGGCAACGAGAGCTTCAAGATGCCGCTCGTCAAGCAGTACCTGGAGCCCGAGGCCGAGGCCCTCGGCCTTTCGTTCGAGGAGCTGGCGGAATACGGCCTCTTCGGCGAGAACGAAGAGGTCTTCTGGCTGCCCGCCGTCGCGATCCGTTTCGCCACGCACGTCAACGGCGTCTCAAAGCTGCACGGCGAGGTCTCACGCCAGATGTGGGCCGACCTGTTCCCCGGGCTGCAGACCCGCGAGATCCCGATCGGCCACGTCACCAACGGCGTCCATCGCTCCTGGCTCAGTCAGCCGTTTACCGAACTGCTCAATCGGCACGTTGGCCCGACCTACATCTACTGCGCCAGCGACCGCGGGCTGTCCGGCAAGGTCGCGCACATCCCCGATGAGGAAATCTGGGAGGCGCATCGCAAGAACAAGCAGAACCTCGTCACGTTCGTTCGGCGCAAACTCGCGGTGGACCTGGCCGCCAAGGGATTCATTCAGAGGCGGATCGAGAACCTCACCCGCCTGCTGAATCCGGAGTACATGACGGTGGTCTACGCCCGTCGGTTCGCCAAGTACAAACGCGCCACGCTCATCCTCAGGGACAAGGAACGCCTGGCCAAGATCCTGACCAACAGCAGCAAGCCGGTCCAACTGCTCTTCGCGGGCAAGGCCCACCCGGCGGACAAGGCCGGAAAGGAGATGATCCGAGAGGTCATCCACTTCGCCAGGGACTACCGCCTTGAAGACCGCGTGATCTTCCTCGAAGACTACGACGTCGATATCGCCCGGCATCTGGCCTGGGGCGCCGACGTCTGGCTCAACACCCCGATCCGCCCGAACGAGGCCAGCGGCACCTCGGGCATGAAAGCGGCGATCAACGGCGTTCTGAACCTCAGCGTCCTGGACGGCTGGTGGCCCGAGGCCTACGACGGCGAAAACGGATGGGCCATCACCGCCGGCCAGTACTACGAGCAGTCGGAATTGCAGGAGGTCGCCGAGGCCAATCAGATCTACGACCTGCTCGAAGCCGTGATTACCGAGCTATACTACGATCGCAGCGAGGTCGGCATTCCCACGCAGTGGGTCGAGATGATGCGAAACTCGATCGCGACCGCGTGCTCCGGCTTCAACATGAACCGCGTGCTGGCCGAGTACACCCGCAAGTACTATCTCCCTGCCAGGCAACAGGTGCACAGTCTCTCGGCCAACGACTTCGAGCCGCTCCGCAAGGCCATGCAGGGCCAGGACGCGTTGCTGAACAGTTGGGACAAGGTGACTATCCGCGATCTGTCCACCACCGTCGACCGAAAGGACCGTGTCTGCCAGGGCGAAAAAGTGGAGGTCCATTGCATGGTCGATTTCCACGGGGCACCGGTCGACGCGTTCGGCGTGGAACTGTACCTCAGCCAGAACAACGCCGAAGAGTTTACCGTGATCCCGATGACGGGCGGCGAGATGGAGGGCCATTCGCGGCCGTACACCTGCTCGTTCGACATCGTCGAGCACGGCCTGCTCACGATGAACGTGCGCCTGCGCCCGGCCGACCCGATCCTGCGCGATTCCCACCCCGAACTGATCAAGTGGGCCCAATAATCGCGCCGCGAGCACCCACGTTCAAACAACGTAGGGGCGACGTCCGCCAGAGGCGGATCGCCCCACCAGCCCATGCTGTGCCTAATCCTTCGTGAAGGCCGCCAGTGCCTCGCGGACGGTGTCGGTGAGTTTCTCTTCGCG
>JAAYBA010000110.1 GCA_012719085.1 Planctomycetota bacterium | reverse complement strand
TGTGGGACCTGGCGGGCAAGGCGTACGGTGTCCCCGTCTATCAGATGCTGGGTGGACGCTATCGCGACCGGATTCGGCTGTACGCCGACACCCCCGACGGCCAGGTCACCGGCCTGAAGAAGCGGATCGAGCAGGGATTCACATTCCTCAAGTACGATTGCGGGATCCAGACCATCCGCAACGTCCCGGGCGCACTGGCCTATCCGACGAACCAAACCAACTGGCGGGGCAAGCACCCCTTTACCGCCATCCAACTGTCCGACAAGGGGGCGGCGCTGATGGCCGAACGCTTTGCCGAAGTCCGCGACGTGGTCGGCGGGACGATCCCCGTCGCATCGGACCACTTCGGCCATATCGGTGTCAACAGTTGCATCAAGCTGGGCAAGGTCTTGCAGCCCTACACGCTCGCCTGGCTCGAAGACATGGTCCCGTGGGAATACACCGATATGCTCAAGGAGATCAAGAACGCCATCGATGTGCCCCTGCTGACGGGCGAGGACATCTACACCCTCGATGGCGGCTTCAAGGAACTCATCGACGAGCGCGCCGTCGATATGGTACATCCCGACCTGGCGACCGCCGGCGGCATTCTGGAGACCAAGAAGATCGGTGACTACGCCGAGCAGAGCGGTATTGCGATGCCGCTGCACTTTGCCGGCACACCCGTGTGCTTCATGGCGAATCTGCACTGCGCCGCGGCGACAGAGAACTTCGTCGCGCTGGAGCATCATTCCGTCGATGTCGATTGGTGGGAAGACCTGGTCACCGGTGTCGACAAGCCGTTCCACACTGACGGATTCGCCCGCGTCCCCGAAGGTCCCGGCCTGGGCATCGAGCTGAATCTCGACGTAATCAAGGAACACCTCGAACGGGGGACGGAGCTTTTCGCGCCCACCGAGGAATGGAATCAGGACCGTTCGAACGATCGACTGTGGAGTTGACGACAATCGCCGTTCGTAGCTGTAGGGTGTGCTCCGCACACCGATCTTGGCCCGCGGCGACGGACAAAACGGTGGGCGTGGCCCACCCTACGGATGCTACGAACGGCCAGTCAGGGGAGAACGCTGCGCATGGGACGTTCCGTATTGAAACACTTCTGGATCGTGTTTGCAGTTGCCTTGCTGGCGGCGATCGTGACGTTCCTGACAGGGCATCGGGCTTTCGCCGGGCCCGCGCTGATCGTGACGTTCGCCTCGCTGGCCCTGTACTGCATGAGCCATCCGGTACTGAAGAGCTTTGTCTTCACCATATGGGTCTTCGCGTTTGTGACTGCTTCAATGGCGTATCCCGTGGCCTTCATGAGCTGGTTCGGGTTCGATTTGGGCGTCCTGATCGTCCCGCTCATTCAGATCATCATGTTCGGCATGGGAACGACGCTAAGTGTGGCCGATTTCGGCCGGGTAGCGAGGATGCCCTGGCCGGTCTTCGTGGGCTTCGTTCTGCAATTCTCGATCATGCCGATCACGGCCTTGGTTATCGCCAAGGCATTCGGCTTCGAGCCGGAGGTGGCGGCCGGCGTGGTCCTGATCGGCTCCTGTCCCGGCGGGGTTGCCTCGAATCTCATGACCTATCTGGCCGGCGGCAACGTGGCGCTGTCCGTGACCATGACGGCCTGTTCGACGCTGGTCTCGCCGATCATGACACCGTTCCTGATGGCCAAACTGGCGGGCCAGTTCATCGAGATCGAGTTCATGAAGATGATGTTCGAAATCGTCAACATGATCATCGTCCCGATCGTCGCGGGCCTGATCGCCAACCGCATCCTGTACGGGCGTCAGAAGGCTCTCGCGAAGGGGAGCATCCTCGCTGCCGTGGGGATCGCCTGCGTCTTGTTGGGTGTTTGCATCGCAGCCTTCGCGCCGACCGGCGTTCTGACCTACGGCACGGCGGTCCTCAAGAAGGACGGCTTCATCGTCGGGGCCTTGCTGATTGGCGTCGTCGCGCTGGCCAAACTGGTCATCGGCGTCTGGCTGCGAGGGCCGCAGAACTGGATGGACAAGACGCTGCCGGTCGTCTCGATGGCCGGGATCGTCCTGATCATCGCGATCATCACCGCCCGCTCGGCCGAGAAGCTGATGAGCGTGGGGCTCTACCTCATCGGTGCGGCCGTCCTGCTGAACTTCGTCGGCTATGTGCTGGGCTACTGGTTCGCGCGGGCCGCGCGTCTCGACGAGAGCGCCTGCCGCACTGTCGCCTTCGAGGTTGGCATGCAAAACGGCGGCATGGCCTCGGGCCTGGCGATGAACGTGCTCCGCAGCGCCCCGGCGGCGCTGGCCCCGGCGATCTTCGGGCCGTGGATGAACGTCTCCGGCTCCATCCTGGCAACGTGGTGGCATCGAAAGCCTGCCACCACAAGACGGACGTCGTAATGTTCGAAACAAAGCGAATCGCACAAAGGGATATTGGAATGAGACAATCACGAAGAGCCGCCTGGGTTCTCGCCGCAACTCTGTTCTTCCTGGCAGGCATGGCCTCCGCTGACGTGGTGGATTTCGATTTCGACTGGCGCTTCAGCCGAGGGGACTTCGCGACGGCGATGATGCCGGCGTTCGATGACTCCGCCTGGCAAAGGGTCGATGTGCCTCACGACTGGAGCGCCGAAGGGCCGTTCCTCGCCGAATACGCCAGCGGCAGCGGCTATGCCCCCGGCGGGATCGGATGGTATCGCAAGCATTTCAAGCTCGATGCGGCGAACCGCGGCAAGCTCGTGGTCATCGACTTCGACGGCGTGTACCACGACTCCGAGGTCTGGATCAACGGGCATTTCCTCGGCCGGCGGCCCTGCGGCTATTCCAGCTTCCAGTACGACCTGACGCGTCACGTGAGGTTCGGAGACGACGAAAACGTGATTGCCGTCCGCGTTGACCACACAAAGTTTGCGGATTCGCGCTGGTACACCGGCTCGGGCATCTATCGCCACGTGCGTTTGTATATTACCGACAAGCTCCACGTCGGTCTGTGGGGCGTGTACGTCACCACGCCCGAGGTGAAGAACGACTCGGCCACAATTCGTGTCGAGACGGTTGTCTGCAACGATCACGACAGGGCCGTAAGTCTGTCGCTCGATGCGAGCGTGGTGGCGCCGGACGGAAAGGCGGTCGCCAGTCTCCGTCAGTCCGCAAGTATGGACGCTGGCGCCGAGCAGACCTTCGTTTCGCAGATCAGGATTGCCGATCCCGAATTGTGGTCGCTTGAATCGCCCAGCATGTACACGCTTCGCAGCGTCTTGAAGGCAGGCGAGCAAGTCGTGCAGGAGGTGTCCACCCCCTTTGGGATTCGCGCGATCGCGTTCGACCCCGACAAAGGCTTCTTCCTGAACGGCAGGGCGCTGAAGCTCAAAGGCGTCTGTCTGCACCACGACGCCGGTTGTCTCGGCGCGGCCGTGCCGGACAAGGTGCTCGAACGCCGATTGCGGTCGATGAAAGACCTCGGCGCCAACGCGATTCGCACCAGCCACAACCCGCCGGCGCCGGAACTGCTCGATTTGTGCGATCGGCTTGGCCTGCTCGTCAAGAACGAGATGTTCGACGAATTCACGCCGCCCAAGAACAAATGGGTCGAAGGCTGGAACGCAGGCCAGCCCAGCAAGTTTGGCTATGGCGAAGTCTTCGAACAGTGGTCGGTCCGCGACATGGAAGACCTCGTCCGCAGGGATCGCAATCATCCCTGCATCATCATGTGGAGCATCGGCAACGAGATCGACTATCCGAACGATCCGTTCTCCCATCCGGCGCTGGGCAACAACTATCGGCCCGAGCATCCACCCGCTGAGGACTTGGTCAAGCATGCCAAGCCGCTCATCGAGGCGGTCAGGAAGTGGGACCGAACGCGTCCGGTGACGGCGGCCCTGGCCAGCATCCCCATGTCCAACGCGGTCGGCCTGGCCCAACTGCTCGACGTGGTGGGCTACAACTACCAGGAGCAGCATTACGAAGCGGACCACAGGACCTATCCGAACCGGTTCATCTTCGGCAGCGAGAACAGTGACAGCTACAATGCCTGGCTGGCGGTCCGCGACAACGAATACGTGGCCGGACAATTCCTCTGGACGGGAATCGACTACCTCGGCGAAGCCCGACGCTGGCCCAACCGCGCCAACGGGTCGGGACTGCTCGATCTGTGCGGATTCAAGAAGCCCCTCGCCTGGTTCCGCCAGAGCCTCTGGCGCGACGAGCCGATGGTCTACATCTGCGTTTCGCCCCGCTTGGGCCGGCGGTGGCGCGGCATGTTCGGCGCCGACCATTGGAATTGGGCCAAAGACGCTCACCTCACCGTCAGCGGTTGCACCAACTGCCAGGAGGTGACGCTGATTCTCAACGGCAAGCCTCTGGAAACCAAGCCGATCTCCGAAGCGAGCGACGGTATCCTGACCTGGGAGATTCCGTTCGAGCCCGGAACGCTCAAGGCGGTAGGACGGAACGACGGCCGCGACGTCTGCGAATTCACGCTCTGCACCGCCTCCGATGCGAAGCGAATCGTTCTCTTGCCCGACACGACCGAACTGAAGGCCGATGGCAAAGACATCTGCCATATCGAGTTTGCGATCGTCGACGAAGATGGCGTCTGTGTTCCCAGCGCCGATCACGAAATCACGTTCGACGTCGGTGGCCCGGGACGGATCATCGGCATTGAAAATGGCGACCTCAGCAGTATCGAAGCCCCCCAGGACAACGTCCACCGGGCCTATCGAGGTCGGGGTCTCGCCATCCTCCGGGCGGGTCGCGAAGCGGGTACGCTGCGCATAACCGCCCAGGCCCAAGGTCTCGACGAGGCGACGATCGAAATCGAAACCAGGGCGAAGCAGAGGCCGCGATGAACTTCGGCGTGACCGACAAGAAACAGGCGGAACTGGAGGCTCGCATGGCAGCAGTGGGCCTCCGCGAAGAAGACCTCGAAGAGAAGTTCGTCCGTTCGTCCGGTCCGGGCGGGCAGAAGGTCAACAAGACCTCCAGTTGCGTGGTCCTCAGGCACACGCCCAGCGGGCTGGAGGTGAAGATGCAGAAGGAGCGTTCGCAGCCTCTGAATCGATACCATGCCCGCAAGCGGCTCTGCGAGTTGATGGAGGATCGAACCCTGGGCGCCCGCAGTCCAGCGGCCCTGGCGGCCGAGAAGATTCGCAAGCAGAAGCAGCGCCGCCGAAGACGCAGCAGTAGCGTGTGAAGAAGAGTTAGCATCTGCGCGTTACGGATAGACCCGCCGTCGGAATCAGAAGGCCGTCCACTCAGGTTGGGGGCCCATACCGATGGCGTCGGTATAGGCCCCCAACAAACGTACGTCTGTGGTGCGCATCAGACGCCTAATTCGAGCTTGCGACTTCGTTGGAGAAGGCGTAATGGTGCCAGGAATCTCCCGTCACTAGAGCGTCGAACGCAAAGCTCATCTCCGTGCCAGCGGCAGTATATGTATACTGGATCAGCAGCCCATTGCCCGCGCCGGCGCCGTTCTGATCGATTCGCGTCGGATTGTGCGGGTTGTCACCAGGGGTGACGTCCACAAAGCGCCCTCCCGCGTCGCCGTACCCGACCGCATAGAAGGTCGCGACGTAGGCCGTGCCGGGCTCCAGGCCGGTCAGGGTCAGAACGGGATGGCTGTCGTCCTGGTCACCATAGACAAAACCTCGGACCAGAGCGGCGCCGTCGCCGGTGACGTTGACCGGATTGCTTGTGTCGAACACGTTCGTTGCCGGGCCCGTCAACGTCCAGTTGGTTCCCGAACTGTCCCTGTCACGCTCGAACTGGACGCCGTTGCCCGCGAGGATGGGTTCTCCATCCACGCCTTCGCCGGTGAACTTGCCGGTGTGCGTATAGGTCTTGTTGCTGCTCATGCCGGAGTCCGCATCGCCCGACCATGGCCTGACCAAGAATCGGCCTGCCGCAGGAATCGTCGGGTCGAGCTTGATGTCATCGAAGTACACCACGCCTTGGCCGCCCGCTGCCCCGCCGGGCTCGAACCCGATTATCAGCTCTGTGACACTGCGAAGGTTCACGCCGAAATCGGCCAGCGCGATCGTCCACGGCCGCCACGTGGTCTCTTTGAGGTCGTCAGCATCGCCGTCATACAGAATCTTGGAGCCGTTGAGCTTCACGTACATCTGCTCGGCCGAATTGTCCGGATCGCCGCAGAAGTACAGAGTCAGCGCCTGAACGCCGTAGGCGGTCCAGTCCTGGGGCGAGGCAAACGTCCGTTCGGCCTCGGAATAGGACGACGATCCCGTGTTGTCGTAGAACAGCGGCATGGCTTGATGGTCGCTGCGCACGATCGTGTGTTCGGCAAACGGTGATTCGAGATGTCCAACGGTCGAACCGGTGTTGTTGATCCAGCCGTCGAGCCAGGTGTCGAAGATGGCCTCGCCGGCGTCGATGTCGTCGGTGTAGCTCTCGAACCCGTCGATCAGGGCGTATTGCATCGTGGCGAAGCTCCAGATGTCGCCGGCCCATGCGGCGATCTCTTCGGCCTCGTTGACCTCGACGACCTGCCAGTAATAGGTCTTCCCGAATTCAAGATTGCCCGGCGCAAACGTCGCGGCGTCCGCCGTGCCGACAAGGGTCATCACTTCGGCGTCGGTGCCCAGGTATACCTCGTGTGAGACCGCCTCGCGGCCGGCGCGCCAACGCAATGCGGTTGCCGGGGCGACCTGCGTCTCGCCGTCGCCCGGCTGCGGCTCTCTGGCGTGGGCCGGGATGTACAGGAACCGCACTTCGCTGAGACCGTATTGTCCCATCGTGCCCCATCCACTGTTGACGACCAGACGGACGTACCGGGCGGCAGCGCCGCCGAGGTCCACGACCGTGTTGGCCGTATACGTGACCGTCCCCGTTCCGCGGGCCAGTTCGAAATCGCCCAGGACCGTCCAGTCCGTTCCGTCCACGGAGTACTGCACCGTTACCCCTTGGAGCCCGAAGCCGAGAATCATCTCGAACTGGCTGTTGTAGTTCCAGACGAGCATCTCGTGGAGCTTATAGATGCGGTCGAACTCGTATTGGATATAGAGAGGCTCCTCGTCGGGCGGGTAGGTCAGCCACATGTCGGTGCTTTCGACGGAGTGC
>JAAYBA010000109.1 GCA_012719085.1 Planctomycetota bacterium | reverse complement strand
TGGCGATCAAGCAGACTCTCTACCGGACCAGCGGGCAGTCGCCCGTCGTCGGCGCCCTGGCCCGGGCCGCGGAGAACGGCAAGGAGGTTACCGTCCTGGTCGAGCTGAAGGCGCGCTTCGATGAGGCCAAAAACGTCAACTGGGCCCGGCAGTTGGAGGATGCCGGATGTCACGTGATCTACGGCATTGCGGGGCTCAAGACCCACGCCAAGGCCCTTCTTGTGATTCGTCGCGAGGCGGCCCGCATTCGCCGGTACGTCCATTTGGGCACGGGCAACTACAACGACCGGACGGCCAGGCTCTACTCCGATATCGGCCTGATGACCTGTGACGACGAACTGGCGTCGGACGTTGCGGCGTTCTTCAATCTGCTCACCGGGCTCTCCGAGGCGGTCGAATGGCAGCAACTGGTCATCGCGCCCACAGACCTGCGCACAAGACTGACTGAACTGATCGAACGCGAGATCCAGGTCTCGACGCCGGATCGGCCGGGCCTGATCATGGCCAAGATCAACTCGCTCGAAGACAAGGGCATTTGTCAGGCCCTGTACGAGGCGAGCCGGGCAGGCGTGGATATCCGACTCAATGTTCGAGGGATCTGTTGTCTCCGGCCCGGCGTCGACGGGCTCTCCGAGCGGATCGCTGTCCGCTCGATCGTGGACCGGTATCTCGAACACGCTCGGATTCTCTATTTCGCCAATGGCGGCCATGAGGAAGTCTATCTCAGCAGCGCCGACTGGATGAGACGGAATCTCGACCGGCGGCTTGAACTGCTGTTTCCCGTTCGGGACGCACGGATTCGGCGGCGTCTCGTCGGCATTGTCAAGACGTTCTTCAGAGACAATGTCAAGGCCTGGGACCTGCTGGAAGATGGGCAGTACCGTCGCGTCGTGCGCAAGGGACGTGCCGTCCGAGCTCAGGAGGTATTCCATCATGACGCCGTGACGGCGGCGCGGTCGGCGGAGCACGCGAGCCGTCAGTTTCGGCCTCTGATGCGGCCAAAGTGACGCGCCGTTCGCTTCGGTGATCTCCTTTTGTCGGAACCGGTGGCTCGTGGATTCGTATGGTTCTGTTGTGAATTTCCCACGCGATCGCGGTGATGATCGAACGATGTTGGCCGGGGAGGCATATGGCCGCCAGGAAACTCTGTACGCTTGTCAAAAAAGGCATCCACAAGGAGCATCCGGAGGCGTATAAGGAGTTGCTTCGTGGCGCCAGGTACGCGTGCAAGAGATGTGGACGGGCTGCCGCCAGGGCCAAATGCCTCTGCAAGCCCACGAAGTTCTGATCGTATTATAGGGCGTTTCGTTTCCGTTTGTTCCCCAAGGGCTCATTTTCCACCCGCCGGCATTCCAGCTTTGCAGAAATATCGCCGCATCGGCCTGTCCGGCTCCGCAACGGCGGTTCTGCAATCAAGTCGGCGTGCCGATCGGTCGATGCTACGGCTGAACCGTGACCTACTTGGAGATGCAACGAATGGATGATCACAACGAACGCCGACAGGAGAAGCGATTGGGCTACCAGTGGCCGGTCTGGTTCAGCGAGGACTTCACCGAGACGCTGTCTCAGGGGCTGATGATCGATGTTTCCAGTGGGGGCATCGGGTTTAGCTGCGAGCCCGGCAAGGAGTGCCCGCGGGAAGGCCAACATCTGACGGTCCGCTTCAGCATCCCGCGATTCGAAGGCGACGATCCGACGGCCACGGTCAGCATCACTCGTACGGGCGAGGTACGCCGGGTCGAGCGAACCGCGGCCGGGGTGTGCGCGGTGGGCATCGAATTCGATACTCCGCTCGGTCTGCGACCGGCGGAGGTCAGTTCGCTCAATGCCATGTGCGGCAACCGCCCTGGGGTGTAGCAGGTCGCATCGGTCTGCTGATGACGGACCGATGCCCTTGGGCCGAACCATCGCGACTTTGCCGAGAACTAACAGGACGCTAACGCTCGTTTAGCAATCCCCCCGTAATATCCACGGAGTGGTCCGATCCCTTTGGATGGGGAGGGACCCGCCGAAACAAGTCTTTTTGCAGGGTTGGACGACGCCCTGCGGGAGCAGGCAACGTGGATACGCAGTTCAACGTCTTCGAGATTCTCCGAATCGCTGAGGAGATCGAACACAAAGCAGCGAAGTTCTATCTGAGGGCGGCCGGGCGGTTTGCCGACGCGAAGCGACGAGACCTCTGCTACGATCTTGCCTCCTGGCGGGTCAAGCACGAGCGCGCCTGGATCCGTCTGCGACAGGAATACTCTGACAAGACGGGGGAATTCGGTACGTTCGATCCGGACAACTACGTTCGGTCCAATCCCCAGGTGATGGCAGGGTTGCCGTGGTTTGGTCCCGGCTGTGGTTCTCCGCACGGACCCACGGGTTGCGAAACCGCAACGCAGATTGTTCGCGATGCCCTCCGAAGGGCCGAAGCGGCGTGGATCTTCTACCACGGTCTCAAAGAGTTCGCCTGCGACCCGGGCGTTCAGCGCATGATCGACGCGATGATCGCTGAGGAAGACCGCCACATTCGCCAATTGAACCGGTCTCTCGACCAGATGCTGGGGGGATCGGGCGATTCTGATCGACGGGCCCACTCCGATTCCGCCGGTATGGCCAACCATCCTTGAGCTTGACCCCACAGGCCCGCAGTCGGCCACCCTGGCGCTCTCGACACGACCGCGATTGGACACCCCCTCCAGAAGGCCCAGGCTGCCATAGGCGCCCTGTCCATCGACAACCGTGCGGCGGCGTCGAAAGGCCCACAAGATACTTGCCTCTCATCCGTACCGTTTCTCTGGTAAAGCAGGTCGACGCGTTGGCCGATATGGACCCCTGAAAGAGACTTCCCTTTCATAAAGCAGCTCCTGCTTCTGGACCGGCAGGAGCTGTCTTTTCTTCCTCGATGGCGCAGAGATCTATTTCTGTTTGTCTTCTTCTTTCTTGCTGCCGCCGAGCAGGCCGCCGAGACCGTCGACGATACTCTTGCCGGGTGTCTTGACGGCGTCTTTCAACTGATCCGGCACCTTGTCGCCCAGCTTGTCGCCGAGTTGCTCCTGGAGCTTGCTGTCGATCTCTTTCTGGAGGCGGTCTTTGCCGGCCTTGACGAGGGCCTGTTTGAATTCCTCGCCCAGCCCCTTCGTGTCGAAGACCAGGCGCGGTGATGTGATCGGGCCGACGACGCGGATCGTCGTACTCAGTTCGTTCATGACGGCCAGGACCTCCGAGGTCTGCTCGGCCCCAAGTCCGAGAACGCCTTTGCCCTGTCCCTTGGCCTTGAGGTCCTTCAGGTTCACGTTGATGGTCAGATCGACGAGTTCTTTGGTCAGTTGCCCTGTGAAGGTCCCCGATACCGCTCCGGAATCAAATGCAATGCCGGAGTCCTCGCCAAGTCCGGTCTGGATCTTGCTCAGATCGAAGCCCTCGAACGTGCCGCTGACCTGAGGCGCTCCGGTCGAATAGTCCACCTGAGTCTTCAGGGCGGCCGGGGTCTCGTGCGAAGTCAGTTCCAGTGTGATCGGCTCGCCGAGCACCTCCGGTGCATCGCTCAGGTTCGTCAGGAGGACGGCGCTGTTGCCGAACAACTCGCTTGGCAACGCCACCTTGTCTGCCAGGATGCGCTTGGCGAGCATGGTGACAGTCGGAGTGGTTGCCGCCTTTGCCTGAAGGTACTCCAGATAGGAGTCGGGCGGCTGCGTCGTATCGACGGGGGCCTCGTCCTTGCCCTGTGGCAGCCACTTGCGGAGTTGCTCCAGTTGCTCCTTGAGTTTCCTGGCGTCCTTGACGTACTTCTCGAGCTTGGCGATATCGTTGGCGTCTACGGCGTAGCCGTTCGGGTCGAAGGGCTCTTCCTCCGCCCCTGGGACTTCAAGCACCTCGCCGGGCGTCTGTCTAGCCTGGTTGAACTGCATGCCCGAGACCTCGACGTTCTCCATCACAAGGCGACCGAGCAAAAGGTCGTAGATGCTGGCGCTGGCGGCCATCTTCTCGACTGCCACCTGGTTCTGCGCGGGCTCCTGTGCGTTGGTAACCTGCAGGCCCTCAGCCGAGACGCTGCCTCCCAGCAGTGAGATTCCCAAGTTGCCGAGGTTTACCTCGGCCCCATTGGCTCGCGTCAGGGTCTGCGTGGCGTAGTCCTTGACGGTGGTGTTTTGCAGAAAGTGTGCCGCCGCGAAGAACGCCCCGAGCACGATGATCGCCAGCACGACGCCCGCCTTGCGGATGTAACGGGTCTTGACGAACATGCTCTTGACGTCCTTGGCCCGTTTGCCGATCAGGAGGCGGTCCAGGATCCGGACCCAGGTCTTGGAGTAGTAGGTGCGGAACTTCTCCGATTTCTCATCGGCCTTGACCATCATCCGGCGAAAGTTGATCACGGCAAAGGCCAGTGCCAGACCTGCAATCGCCCCGATCACCGGGCCGATCACCAGCGCTCCGGCCAGAGCATACCGGCTGAAATCCGTCATGCCGATCACCGGAATCGACGACAGCGTCTGGAGAAGGCCGGCAAAGTGGTCCTGG
The DNA here is from genome assembly GCA_012719085.1 of Planctomycetota bacterium. Lineage (GTDB taxonomy): Bacteria > Planctomycetota > Phycisphaerae > Sedimentisphaerales > Anaerobacaceae > Anaerobaca. The sequence continues at coordinate 7,325 of JAAYBA010000109.1, read as the reverse complement.
ACGTATATGCCGACGTGGTACAGCAGCGGCGCGGCCGCTAGGGCCGCCGCTTTGCCGATGCCCAGCGATAGCAGGAACAGACCCAGGTGCACGTTGAGTATGAGCACGACGACGACCAGTGCGGTATGCAGGCCCGACCAGCCCGGCATCAGACCGGTCCAAAACCCGATCATGACTGACAACAGAATCAGCGGCGGAGCCACGCTGCCCCGAAACACGGCCAGCAGTTTCTTGATGAACCCGGGAAGAAGCATCGTTCGGCCTCCCTGCAATCGATTGGTTTTTCTTACCCCCGTAACAACGGACCTATAGTCAGGCTGATTATACCGGAGCCCGCGGCTTTCAGGCAAGGCAATTTGGCCCTGTCCAAAATCCGCCCGTATGCCGACTACGCCGGCGATCGGTGGCAGGTAGCGGGCCGGGAAAGCCCTTGCCAGTGTCGGCGGCCCCTGGTATGCTCTGGGGATTCGTTTCGTCGATAGCAGGTGCAACGCTAACTCTTTGTTATGGGAAGGTGCGATGAGTCATCCGGGGTTGTCGAAACTTGATGAATTGTGCGTCAATACGATCCGTTTTCTGGCCGCCGACGGGGTGCAGAAGGCCAAGTCGGGCCATCCCGGGATGCCGATCGGCATGGCGCCGGCGGCCTACGTGCTGTGGACGCGGCACATGCGATACAGTCCGGCCAATCCGCTCTGGCACAACCGCGACCGTTTCATCCTCTCCGGCGGGCACGGCAGCATGCTGCTCTATTCGCTGCTGCATCTGACCGGCTACGACATGAGTCTGGATGATCTGAAGAGCTTCCGCCAGTGGGGCAGCAAGACGCCGGGACACCCGGAGTACGATCCGTCGCTGGGCATCGAGGCAACCACCGGCCCGCTCGGCCAGGGCATCTCAAACGCGGTCGGCATGGCCATCGCTCAGAAGTACCTGGCGAATTACTTCAATCGCGAGGGCTTCCCGATCGTCGACTACAAGGTCTACGTCTTCGCCGGCGACGGCGACCTCGAAGAGGGGATCAGCGGCGAGGCCAGCTCGCTGGCCGGGCACCTGGGCCTGGACAATCTCGTCGTGATCTACGACGACAATCATATCTCCATCGACGGTCCCACCGAGTTGTCTTTCACTGAGGACCGTGCCAAGCGCTATGAGGCCTACGGGTGGTACGTCCAGGAAGTCGGCGGCGACGGCAACGACATGAAACGGTTCGAGAAGGCCCTGATCAATGCCAAGAGCGAGGTGCAGCGGCCGTCGATCATCAAGCTGCGCACGCACATCGCCTACGGGTCGCCGAACATGCAGGACACAGCCGAAGCGCACGGCTCGCCGTTGGGCGAGGAGGAGATCCGGCTGATGAAGGGGCGGTTCGGTTGGGACCCCGACAAGAGCTTCCACGTTCCCGATGAGGTCGTCGCCCACATGCGTGAGGCGGTTGAACGAGGCAAAGAGGCCGAGGAGGAGTGGAATGCCTTGTTCGCGTCGTATGAGAAAGAGTATCCCGATCTGGCGAAGGCGTTCCGCGACGCCGCCGAAGGGAAGCTGCAGGTCAAGGTCGATTCGCTTCTGCCGACGTTCGACGTGAGCAAACCCCTTGCCACGCGACAGGCGTCGGGCCAGGTCCTCAGCGCTCTGATGCCGCAGATGCCGCTGGTGCTGGGCGGCTCGGCCGACCTGACGCCGTCGAACAACACGCAGTTCAAAGGGGCCGAGGACTTCCAGAAGGACTCCCCCGGCGGCCGCTACATCCGCTACGGCGTGCGCGAGCACGCCATGGGCGCAATCCTCAACGGGATCAACATCTCGGGTCTGTTGCGCGCTTACGGCGGGACGTTCATGGTCTTCTCCGATTACATGCGGGGCGCGGTTCGCGTGGCGGCCCTGTCGAAGTATCCGTCGATTTACGTCTGGACGCACGACAGCATCGGGATCGGTGAGGATGGGCCGACGCACCAGCCGGTGGAGCATTTCGCGGCGTTGCGGGCGATCCCCAATCTTCTCGTCTTCCGCCCGGCCGACGCCAATGAGACTGCCCATGCGTGGAAGCATGCCCTGGAGCATCAAGACGGCCCGGTCGCGCTGCTACTGACGCGGCAGGGTGTGCCCGTGATCGATCAACGCAAGTTCGCTTCGGCCGCCAACGTCAGCCGGGGCGCCTACATCCTCACCAGCCGGGGCAAGCCCGATGTGGTTCTGTTGGCTACCGGCTCGGAAGTCGCGATTGCGCTCGAAGCGGCCAAAATGCTCGAAGCCGATGGCTTGTCCCCGCAGGTGGTGAGCATGCCGTGCTGGAAGCTCTTCGAGAAGCAGGACGACAAGTACAGGAACTCGGTGATCCCGCGCGACGTCAAGGCCCGCGTGGCTGTCGAGGCCGGCATCGAGATGGGTTGGCGCAAGTGGCTCGGCGACGACGGTGTCTTCGTGGGCATGACGGGGTTCGGCGCCTCAGCGCCGGGCAAGGTCTGCTTCCAGGAGTTCGGCATCACCGCCGAGAACGTCGCCGCTGCCGCCAGAGACCTGGTCAAGCGGCTCAAAGAAGAAAATTGATCGGGCTAAGTCGCGGGTCGAATGAGAATCCTCTGCGGGCGTGCTACTGACGGGTGGCACGCCCGTCTTGCATACGATGGACGTATGGATGGACGACTATGATTCGCATCCGCTGCATCACCAGTTCTGCTCTGCCGTTGGCGCGGGATCGCATCGCCCAGGTCAGGCATATCTTCACCGAGAATTTCCCGAAGCTGGCCGGCTATGCCGAGAGGATTCCCGATCTCCTGACCGATCCGATCAAGCACGAATACCAGACGGCGCTGATCGTCTCCGAGACCGGCCTGGGCAGGGTTACGGGGTTCGTCCTGTTGCTGCATTTCCCCTCCATCGGCAGTTCGTTTCTGGACTTCATCGCGGTGCGGAAAGAGCAGTGGGGCGGCGGGCTTGGCAGTGCTTTGTATGAAGCAGCCCGCGAATACTGTCACGGGCTATCGTCGCGGGGCCTGTACCTTGAAGTCCAGCCGGACGATCCGGCGCTCACGCCCGATTCGGCCGAACTGGCCCAGAGCCGCAAACGGATGCGATTCTACGAGCACTATGGCGTTCGGCCGATCGTCGGGACCGCCTACCACGCGCCGGCCGGCGAACCGGCCACCACGGCGTACCTGCTGTTCGACCCGCTGGATCGGACGTCGTCCTTGTCGCGCGCCGAGGCCCGCAAGGCCGTGCGGGCGATCCTGGAGAACCGCTTCGGGCACATTGTGGACGCGCCGTATATCCAGCGCGTCGTCGAGTCGTTTGCAGACGAGCCCGTACAACTGCGGCCCCCGCGATACGTCAAGACGACCGATCACGGACGTCCGATCACGACCGGCCGCATCGAGCCGTCCTTTGCGCTGGTTATCAGCGACAAGCACATCATCCATCACGTGCGCAGCCGTGGCTACTTCGAGCGGCCGGCCCGCGTTGGGGCGCTGCGCGAGGCGCTGCTGCCTCTGAATGTCTTCGCGTCGGTGGCGCCTCGGCATTTCAGCGAACAGGCCATTCTGGCCGTTCACGACCCGCGCTTCGTCCACTACCTCAAGGTCGTCTGCACGAAACTGGAGACGGGCCGCCCGGTATATCCGGACACGTTTCCCGTCCGCCGGCCCGACCGCCGGCCGCGCGATCTTCCCGTCCAGGCGGGCTACTACTGCATCGATTCGTGCACGCCGCTGGACCGCAACGCCTATCTGGCGGCGCGGGCGTCGGTGGATGTGGCGATGACCGCGGCGGAGGAAGTGCTGGCCGGGACGCTGGTTGCCTACGGGCTGTGCCGTCCGCCGGGACACCACGCCGAACGTAAGGTCTACGGCGGATTCTGCTATTTCAACAACGCCGCGATCGCCGCGCATCATCTCTCCCGGCACGGTCGCACGGCTATTCTCGACATCGACTTTCACCACGGCAATGGCACGCAGGACATCTTCTACGCCCGTAGCGACGTGTTGACCGTCTCGATTCACGGCCATCCCGACCATTCGTTCCCGTACTTCAGCGGCTTCTCGGCCGAGACCGGGGAAGGGCCCGGCCTTGGATTCAATCACAATTTCCCGCTGCCGCCGAATACGGACGACGCTGCCTATGTCAAGACGCTCGACAAGGCCCTGTCGCGCATCGACCGGTTCCGGCCGGACTTTCTGGTCGTCAGTTTCGGTCTGGACGTGCTCGGCGGCGACCCCACGGGAACGTTCCTGTTGTCGACCGACGGCATGCGGACCATCGCGCAGCATCTGGCCCGTCGCAACTATCCGATGCTCGTCGTCCAGGAAGGCGGTTACAATCTCCGCAACCTCAAACGAGGTGTCGTGGCCTTCTTCGGCGCGTTGGCCGAATCACGCCGATAAATCGCCGCTATCGGAACGGTCGAAATGGACTCGCTCCGGCCAGCGGTGTTGGGTATACTGCGCTGCACGAACTGTATGGATCTCTCGCGGGACAAGGTGGTTTCGCAGGCGATCTCCCGGCTGGGGGCGGTCCCGAAGGGGGCCGTTCAGGTCGAGGGGACATGGGGGTCCTTTGCGCGCCTGCTGGCTGCCCACCTCGCCCGGACGTTGAATCGTCCGATTCTGTACATCTGCCCCCACATCGACGACGCCGACCGGACGGTGGATGACCTGCGGACGTTCGAGGCTGGACGGGTCGAGCTGTTGCCGGCCTGGGAAGGCGAGGAGGAGCTGGCCGACGCCACCGATGAGACCCGCGCCGAGCGGCTGCGGATCGTCTCCCTGATGACCGGCAGCGACAACGCCCTTCGCCGAGGTGGGCTGATCGTTGCGCCGGTGCAGGCGTTGTGCCAGCCGGTGGCCAAGCCGGCGTCCATCGAGGCCGGGTCGCTGCATCTGAAGGCCGATGCCGCCGTCGATCCGGAGCAGGTCGTCGAGTGGCTGGTCAACAACAGCTTCGAGCGGGTCGATGCCGTGGATATGCCGGGTCAGTTCGCGCGGCGGGGCGGCATCGTCGATATCTACGCTCCCCTGACCAGCGGGAAAGTTCGTAGGGCGAGCGTCCCCGCTCGCCAGGAGCAGTCGTGCGAGGAGGCACGACCTACGGACGCTCAGGCCATTCGCATCGAGTTTTTTGGCGACACGATCGAGAGCATCCGCGAGATCGATCTCGACACGCAGCGGTCCACGGACGAGATCGCAAGTCTGGGCATCATAGCGGCGACGGCCGGCGCGACGGCCGATCAGCGGGAGCTGTTCGCGAATATCCTGCCGGAGGAGGCCATCGTCGTTTTTGAAGAGCCGTTGGACGTCGAGGAAGTCGCCAAGGTCTATTTGGCTCGCGTCGAGGACGGCGGCCGCCTCTATTCCTGGCCGGACATCCACCAGTCGCTCTCCCGGCTGCCCCAGTTGCACGTCTGCCGGTTCGCCGCCGGTTCGACCGATGGCTCTCTTCGACTGGGCGTCAAGAGCGTTCAGCAATTCGAACGCAAGGCCACCTCGCTCTGGGCCGGACACAAGGCGGCGCTTGAAGAGTTGATTCAGCGGTCCAAAGAGGGCCATCACATTCAGCTCTATTGCGAGAGCCCGGCCGAGATGCACCGCGTCAGTGAGATTGTCAAGGAGATTGATGGCCGGGTGCCGCGCAACTTCGAGCTCTTGCTGGGCTACGTCCACCAGGGATTCGTTCTGGAATCGCTCAACACGATCGTGGTCAGCCATCACGAGTTGTTCGGCCAGTATGCGCCTCGCCGGCGGCAGCGGCCCGTCCGCGCAACGGCCCCGATTGATACGCTGTCCGACTTGCAGCCGGGCGACTTCGTCGTCCACGCCTCGCACGGGATCGGCAAGTACCTCGGCACCGAGACCGTCGATGAGAAGGCCGGCAAGGCTGAGTATCTGACGATCGAATATGCCGACAAGGTCAAGATCCAGGTCGCGGTCGCCAATATCGCCCTGGTGCAGAAGTACATCGGCACCAGCCCGAAGCGCCCGACGCTCAGCAAGGTCGGTTCGAAACGCTGGCAGAAGCAGAAGGAGAAGGTCGCCCAGTCCGTTCGCGACCTGGCCGCCGAACTGCTCGAAATCCAGGCGAAGCGCCAGGCGATGGGCGGCATCGCCTACGACGCAGACTCGAACTGGCAGATGGAATTCGAGGAGTCGTTCCCCTATCAGGAGACGCCCGATCAGATCACTGCGGCCGGCGAGATCAAGGCGGACATGCAGGAGCCGGTGGCGATGGACCGGCTGCTGTGCGGCGATGTCGGCTACGGCAAGACCGAGCTGGCGATGCGGGCGGCCTTCAAGGCGGTCGAGGCGGGCAAACAGGTCGCGGTGCTCGTGCCGACGACGGTGCTGTCGGTCCAGCACGCGCGGACGTTCGCCGAGCGGTTTGCCGACTTCCCTATCGCCGTCGAGGTGCTCAACCGCTTCCGGACGGGCAAGCAGGCCAAGGACATCGTCGCCCGCGCCCGGGCCGGCAAGGTGGACATTCTCATCGGCACGCACCGTCTGCTCAGTGGCGATGTCGGCTTCAAGGACCTGGGCCTGCTGATCATCGACGAGGAGCAGCGGTTCGGCGTCGAGCACAAGGAACGCCTCAAGCGGATGCGGGTCAATGTGGACATCCTGACGATGACCGCCACGCCGATCCCGCGCACGCTGCACATGGCGCTGCTGGGCCTGCGCGACATCAGCTCGCTGACGACGGCGCCGCTGGACCGGCGTAGCATCGTCACGCAGGTGGCCGCCTACCACCCCGAGCTGATCCGCAAGGCGATCTATCGCGAGCTGAACCGCCAGGGCCAGGTCTTCTTCCTGCACAACCGCGTCCAGTCGATCCAGGCCAAGGCGATGGAGATCCAGAAGCTGGCCCCCGACGCACGGCTCGACATCGCGCACGGGCAGATGAGCAAGCGCGAGCTGGAAGATGCCATGGTGAACTTCGTGCTGGGCCGGACCGACGTGCTGGTCTGCACCACGATCATCGAGTCGGGCCTGGACATCCCCAACGCCAATACGATCTTCATCAACGACGCCGACCGCTTCGGGTTGGCGGAGATGCACCAGCTTCGCGGCCGCGTCGGGCGGTACAAGCACCGCGCCTACGCGTACATGCTGCTGCCGAACAGCCGGCCCATCGCGCCGATCGCGGCCAAGCGGCTCAAGGCCATCGAGGAGTACTCGCACCTCGGCGCGGGCTTTCGCATCGCCCTGCGCGACCTGGAGATTCGCGGCGCCGGCAACATCCTCGGCCCCGAGCAGTCGGGCCATATCCAGATGGTCGGCTACCAGATGTATTGCGACATGCTGGCACAGGCGGTCCGGGAGATGAGGAACGAGAAGGTCGAG
>JAAYBA010000654.1 GCA_012719085.1 Planctomycetota bacterium | reverse complement strand
CATGCGAGCCAACACAAACAGCCTCCGCCTGAGGACCGATGCGGTCGGCGGGTTGCCGCTGCGGTCGAGCGACGCGCGAAGCGTTCCGTTACGGCTTGAGGTCGGTCAGGGCCTGGTTGGTCTGCATGTCGAGCGGGACGGAGATGTGCTCGTGGGCGATCAGCCACTTGCCGTGGACTTTCCGGAAGCATTGCGTCCAGCGCACCCAGCAGTCGAATGCGTTGCCCTCCTTGTCGGTCCCGCTCATCCGGCTGAGCCGGTGGCAGAAGGCCACATCGGCGCCCACCGCGAGGGTTTCGTCGCGCGTCTCGAAGTCGCCGGGCTCCTGGCACATCTCGAACCCCATCTGCCAGTCCTTGCGGTACGCCTCGGCCCCCACGTATTGCAGCGGGGCAATCATATCGAACGACACGACGTCCGGCGTATAGCAGGCCATGATCCCGTCGATGTCCTTGTCGCGGGCCGCCCGCGCCCAGTCGTCCATGAGATGGTGAATCTGCGCTTCAGCGATCTTGGTATCCACTTGCGTTGCCATTGTTGATCCTCGCGAAACAAAGGTTGATCGTATTGATCCGATAGCCGGCCGGCCCGCCGCCAGTGCGTAGGCAAAACGCTCGTTTTAACGCTGGCGCGATACCCGCCTTTCGCGTCCCGACGCCGGCGAAGGTGGGCGAGGGTTGAAATCTGCGCCAAGACCCGCTATAAGCAAGGCAATTCCCATCTTGACTCTTTTGGACGATCGCCATTGTGAAAACGCACCACAGGATTATTACCGGGGACTCGCGGTCCATGGCCGAGGTGGGCGACGAATCGGTGCACCTCGTCGTCACCTCGCCGCCTTATTGGCAGCTCAAGGACTACGGCAACGGCCGGCAGATCGGGTTCGACGACAGCTACGAGACCTATATCAACAATCTGAACCTCGTCTGGTCCGAGTGCCACAGGGTCCTGGCCAAGGGCTGCCGGTTGTGCGTGAACGTAGGCGATCAGTTCGCCCGGTCCGTGTACTACGGGCGCTACAAGGTCATTCCGATCCGCACGGAGATTATCAAGTTCTGCGAGACCATCGGCTTCGACTATATGGGTGCGGTCATCTGGCAGAAGGTCACCACGTGCAACACCACCGGTGGCGCCACCATCATGGGGTCGTTTCCCTATCCGAGGAACGGCATCCTCAAGCTGGATTATGAGTTCATCCTGATCTTCAAGAAGCACGGGACCGCCCCGAAGGTTAGCCAGGCGATCAAGGAGCAGTCCCGCATGACGACCGAGGAGTGGAACACCTTCTTCGCCGGGCACTGGAATATCCCGGGCGAACGGCAGGACGGCCACCTGGCCATGTTTCCCGAAGAGATTCCGCGTCGCCTGATACGGATGTTCACGTTTGTCGGTGACACGGTTCTCGACCCCTTCCTCGGCAGCGGGACAACCTCCCAGGCGGCCAGAAACCTCGAACGCAACTCGGTCGGCTACGAGGTCAATCCCGAATTCATGCCGGTGATCCGTCGTAAGCTCGGCATCGACGACAAGCT
>JAAYBA010000108.1 GCA_012719085.1 Planctomycetota bacterium | reverse complement strand
TGCCCATCGAGAAGGCGACGGCGGGAATCGCGAAAGCCGCCGGGCAGTTGTCCGACTCGGCCGAGGCCGGAGCGGCCTTCACCCAGGCGATCATGACGACCGACACCCGACCCAAGTGCGCCGTTCGCCGGCTCGACATCTCGGGACAGACCGTCACCATCGCGGGCACCGTCAAGGGGGCTGGGATGATCGGGCCCAACATGGCGACCACCCTGTTGTTCCTCACGACCGACGCCGCCATCAGCAAGCCGCTTCTTGCCGCGGCCCTGAAGAACGCCATCGGCGACTCGCTCAACAAGCTCACCGTCGACGGCCATCAGAGCACCAACGACACAGCGATCCTGCTGGCCTCGGGCCTGGCGGGCCACCGTCCCATCACGTCGCGGTGTCCCCGCTTCCGCAAGTTCGCCAAGGCCCTGGCCGATCTGTGCACCGATCTGGTTCGGCAGATGGCGCTCGACGCCGAGGGGGCCACGCGGATGTTCAAAGTTGTTGTCAACGGCGCCGCCACGACGGCCGACGCCGCCCGAGCCGCACGGGCCGTGGCCGACTATCCGCTGGTCAAGTGCGCCGTCCACGGCGGCGACCCCAACTGGGGCCGGATCATCTGCGCCGTCGGCTCCTGCGGCGTCAGACTCGACCGAGCGAAGCTCTCGTGCAAGCTGGACGATCTGTACGTCTTCAAGAACGGCGCCCCGGCCAAGTTCGACCGCAGAACAGCTTCCGAGGTCGTCTCCCAGGTCGAGCACACCATCACGATCGACCTGGGCACAGGCGACAAGGCCGACTTCTGCTATGGCTGCGACCTCAGCGCCGAGTACGTCAGCATCAACGCCGACTACCACACGTAAGATGTGAAACGGCGCAAGCACGACGGCCCTCGCCACCGTATGTTGGGATAAAAGCGATACCATCGCGAAGCAATCTGCGGTCGCTGGCCGCTGAAACGTGTGATTTCTGCGCCCACCGCACGAAAAATGGTTGAAAAGCGTCTCCCTTTCTGTACACTGCACGGAATTTTAGGCTGGTCATGTGCGCACAAAGAGCAATCCATTAAACCGAAAGGAGCAGTAACCGTGAAGTCTTTCAAGAGCATCTTTGGGCTGTCGTTACCTGTTCTGGCTCTGAGCAGCGTAGCCATGGCTGCCGAAGGGACAGAAGCACAAGCGGTCTCGGGCACCCCACTCATCTGGTGGATCGCCCCCGTCATGTCGCTTCTGGCCCTGGGATTCGCCATCTACTTTTACAGGAAGATGATGGAGGCCCCCGAAGGCACGGAGAAGATGATCGAGATCGCCCGCCACGTACGGGAAGGCGCTTACGCGTATCTGTTCCGTCAATACAGCGTGGTGACGGTGGTCTTCGTCGTGCTCGTGGCCATCTTCGCCTTCCTGGCCTACAAGGGCGTGCAGAACCCCTTCGTGCCCGTGGCGTTCCTGACCGGCGGGTTCTTCAGCGGTCTATGCGGATTCCTCGGCATGAAGACCGCCACCAACGCCTCGGCGCGGACGGCCCAGGGGGCCAGCCAGAGCCTGAACGCCGGCCTGCAGGTGGCCTTCCGCTCCGGCGCCGTAATGGGGCTGGTGGTCGTGGGCTTCGGTCTGTTCGACATCACCATGTGGTACCTGATCCTGGACAAGTTCGTCTATACCGCCTCGAACATGGCCAATGGGATGTCCCTGTTCGGTCTCCGACTCGTTCCGGCGGGGATGGATGCCGAGCACAAGCTCGTGGAAATCACCACGACGATGATTACCTTTGGCATGGGGGCTTCGACCCAGGCCCTGTTCGCCCGTGTCGGTGGCGGCATCTATACCAAGGCGGCCGACGTCGGGGCCGACCTGGTCGGCAAGGTCGAGGCGGGCATTCCGGAAGACGATCCCCGTAACCCGGCCACCATCGCCGACAACGTCGGTGACAACGTCGGCGACGTCGCGGGCATGGGCGCCGACCTGTACGAGAGCTACTGCGGCTCGATCCTGGCCACCGCAGCCCTGGGTGCGGCGCTGACCCTGGGAACGCTGCCGGAAGGCATTACTCCGTTGAACGCCGTGTTGGCACCAATGATCGTTGCCGGCCTGGGCATCCTGCTGTCCATCGCCGGGATCTTCATGGTCCGATGCAAGGAAGACGCCACTCAGAAGAACCTGTTGCGGGCGCTTCTGATCGGAACGCTCGGCAGCTCGGTTCTGATCGTTGCGGCGGTGGCGGGCCTGGCGGCCCTCGAGTGGATCACCTGGGGGATCTTCGGGTCGGTCGTCTCCGGCCTGGTGGCCGGCGTGCTGATCGGCCAGTTCACCGAGTACTATACCTCTGACGAATACAAGCCCACCAAGGGCATCGCAGCGCAAGCCGTCATGGGACCGGCGACCACCATCATCGACGGGTTTGCCACCGGGATGTACTCGGCCGGCTTGCCGGTGATCACGATTGTGATTGGCATTCTATGTGCCTACGGCTTTGCCGGCGGCTTCACGAATATGGCGATGGGTCTCTACGGCATCGGCTTTGCCGCCGTCGGCATGCTCGCGACGCTGGGCATCACCCTGGCGACCGACGCATACGGTCCCATCGCCGACAACGCCGGTGGAAACGCGGAGATGGCCGGCTTGGGCGAAGAGGTTCGCAGGCGGACCGATGCCCTGGATTCTTTGGGCAACACCACAGCCGCCACCGGCAAGGGCTTCGCTATCGGCTCGGCGGCACTGACCGCCATGGCCCTGCTGGCCGCCTACATTGAAGAAGTGCGGATCTGGATCGGTCGACTGGCCGATGAGAGCGTCGACGGCATCTACCAGGTCGGTACCGTTGTCTTCGCGGCCAAAGACGGCGTCGCCAACGCCATCAACGTCAAGACCGCTCAGATGCCGACCTTCGTCGAGGCATACGATCTGACCATTATGAACCCCAAGCTCATCGGTGGCCTGTTTATCGGCGCGATGATGGCCTTCGTTTTCAGCGCGATGACGATGAAAGCCGTCGGTCGAGCCGCCGGCGCGATGGTGAACGAAGTCCGTCGCCAGTTCAAAGAGATCGCCGGCATCATGGAAGGCACGGGCAAGCCGGACTACGCTCGTTGCGTGGCCATCTCCACCAAGGGCGCGCAAAGGGAAATGCTGCTGCCGTCTCTGCTGGCGATCATCGTACCGGTCGCCGTGGGTCTGCTTCTGGGCGTGGCCGGTGTCATGGGCCTGCTGGTCGGCGGACTGACCGCCGGCTTCGTCCTGGCTATCACGCTGAACAACGCAGGCGGCGCCTGGGACAACGCCAAGAAGTACATCGAGAAGGGCGCCCACGGCGGCAAGAAGCTGCCTGACGGCACCAAGAACCCGGTGCATGGCGCAGCGGTGGTCGGTGATACGGTCGGCGATCCGTTCAAGGACACCTCGGGCCCGAGCCTGAACATCCTGATCAAGCTGATGACGATGGTCAGCGTGGTCTTCTCCGGCGTGATCGTTAAGTTCTCGCCCGCCATCAGCGAGTGGCTGCACCTGGGCAGCCAGTAAACCCGCGACCCGGGCAACGGCGGCAGACTCCAACGGGACTGTGCCGTTGACGCGACCGAGCGTTTGAAGTAAGCTCAAAGGGTGGCCGATTCGGCCACCCTTTTTGTTTCATAGCTGGGAGTTGAGGATTGAAAGAGCAACACAATAGCGACGCCCGGGAATTTGCCTTGGCGGCCGCCAGACTGGCTGAGGCCAACCATTGCCGTGATATTACGGTCCTGGACCTGCGGGGCATCTCCCCCGCCACCGACTACTTTGTGATCGCCACAGGCACGAGCGACCGGCAGATGCGCACGGTGGCCGACGAGGTCTCCGAAGCGGGTCGGGGGCTGGGCTTTCCGCGATTCGGCCGGGCCGGATACGACCAGGGCCGCTGGATCCTGCTGGACTTCGTCAGCGTCGTGGTCCATCTGTTCGACAGCGAATACCGCGAGTACTACGACCTGGATCTGCTCTGGGGCGACGCGAAACGCATTGATTATTGATGATGGATTACTGATTGTCTGATGAAGACGGTTCTTGACGTCCTGGAAGAGAGAATCGGCGCGGCGATGTCGACCGTCGCCGGAACGGATGACTACGCCGCGATCGTGCGCCCTACCGCCGATGCGCGGTTCGGAGACTATCAGGCCAACGGCGTCATGGCACTGGCCAAACAGCTCAAGACCAATCCGCGCAAGCTGGCCGAGCAGGTGGTCGAGCGGCTCGACGTCGCCGACCTCTGCGAGCCGCCCGAGATCGCCGGGCCGGGCTTCATCAACCTGAGACTCAAGCCCGATTACGTCGCCGGCCAACTGCTCCGCATCAACGCCGACGACTCCGAGCGTCTCGGCATCGACCGGACCACGCAGCCCAAGAAAACGGTCGTGGACTTCTCCAGCCCCAACATCGCCAAGGAGATGCACGTCGGCCACCTGCGCAGCACGATCATTGGCGACGCCATCTGCCGCATCACCGAGTTCCTCGGCCACCCCGTCATCCGCCAGAACC
>JAAYBA010000012.1 GCA_012719085.1 Planctomycetota bacterium | reverse complement strand
GCGGTGTCAATGCTCATGAGCACACGAACGCGGTGGCGCGAGTACGGCTCGTGGACGCGGAAGAACTCGTCGCGGTAGTCGAAGTCCTGCCCGGCGAAGACCCGATTCACCGGATGGGCCGGATCGTCGAGCTTGATGAAGACGTGCTCGTCGTTTGCCTTGTGGTTGGCGCCGCGCGCGCCGAGCATGATGCCGAACTCGGGCCAGTCCTCGATCGCGCCGGGCCACTTCGTAAAGGCGACGGAGGTGCCGTGAACGCCCATCAGGCCGCCGCCGCTGTAGACGAACTCGATCAGGCTCTGCCTCAGAGCGGGGTCCTCGAAGCAATTGCCCACCGTGTTATTGAAGAACACCGCGTCGAACTGTCGCAGACTGGCCGGCTCGAATACGGCCGGGTCCCTGCTGACCACCGTTTCGAACGCGCCGGTCTTCTTGCCCATTAGTGTGAACGCAGTGTTTGCGGTGGGTATGGAGGCGTGGCCGCCATAGTTGACATTCAGGTCGAAAATCAGCAACTTGCGAGGGCGCAGCGGCGCGGCCGGCGCAGCGGCGGGAATCGCTCGTTCGATGCGCTGTCGATCGTCCGGATCTCCTCCGGCTTGCGGCTGCCCCATGACCCGCTCAAGCCCCGATGCAGCAAGCACACCGGCCGTTGCCGCCGTTCGACCGAGGAACGTTCGTCGAGTGACAGGTCCCCTGGGCATCGTCTCTTCTTTCATTCTGTGTCTCCCATTGAAGTCCGCAGGACAGGAACCGCCATGGGCAGGTCGGAACCTCCCAACCAATGTAGCGAATACGAACTGGCGGAGCAACGGCATTGTCAAGAACCGTTGTGCAACGACCCGCAGCGACCCTTGCCCGGATCCCCTGTGTGGAGAGGGCGGCGGCCGGAGCCGTCACATCCGCCAGGGCGAGCGCATCGCACGCCTCAGCATGCGATCCGCCTCGCCGTCGTTTACGAAACGCTCCGTCGCAGCATCCCATTTCACGGCCCGCCCCAGACGGGCCGAGATATCCACCAGATTGCACGTGGTGGTGGCCTGATGCCCCACGGCGGCACAAGCAGCGGCCGGCTGGCGGCTCTTGATGCAGTCCAGAAAGTTGCGATGGTGTCCCGGGCTGGCATACAGATGAATCTCATCAGGTCCGATGACGGATTTTGACACGTCCACGGGGTTGGCGCTGAGGGTTCCGGCGCCCGTGATGTGGATCCAGCCGTCGGTCCCCACGAAACGGATCCCGTCGGGATGGGGATGCCCCTCACTGCTGTAGCTCATCCGCACGCCGTTCTCATACAGCACCTCTGACCGCCAGGCGATCGCATCATCGACCAGACCGTCGGCAGGTAGATCGGCCGATGTGGTGTGTACCTCCACAGGCTTGACGTCATCGCCGATGCCCCACTGTGCGATATCAACGAAGTGCACGCCGTTGCCGCTGATGAAGCCGGTCGTGTAGTCGGAGATGTAGTACCAGTAGCACACTTCGTTGCCACGGGCGACCCGCTGCGGCGAAAACGGCTTCACCGGCGCAGGTCCCAACCACAGGTCGTAGTCAAACCCCTCCGGTATCGGAACCGCCGGAAAATTCCTGCCCACCTCTACACCGGCGTTGATCCCAATGATGCCGACCTCCACGTGCGTCAATCGCCCGATCCGTCCGTTGCGAACCAGCTCACACGCGTATCGATACGCCGCACCGGAACGACGCTGCAGGCCTGTTTGAAGCACCCGCCCATATCTTGCAGCGGTCTCGACCACGCATCGGCCCTCGGCGAGGGTAAACGTCAGCGGCTTCTCCACGTAGACGTCCTTTCCCGTTTGCATCGCCGCAACAGCCAGCATTCCATGCCAATGGTCCGGCGTCGCAATACAGACTGCGTCGATATCCTGACGCGCCAGCAGGTCGCGAAAGTCGCGGTAGTCGACGCACACATTGCTGCTGTAGGCCTGATTGATGCGATCGCGAAAAGCCCAACGTCTGCTCGCAACCGGATCGCAGACCGCAACGATACGCACATCCTCCTCAGCCAGAAAGGTCTCGCGGTGGTGACCGCTGATATTGCCGGCGCCGATCAAACCCAGCGCGATGCGATCGCTTGGCGCAACGGTTCGCT
>JAAYBA010000653.1 GCA_012719085.1 Planctomycetota bacterium | reverse complement strand
GTGTCGAGGTCCACCTTCTCGTAGCCGTCGATCGAGCCGCTGTGGGCGATGTCCCAGTGGGGCGCGTCGAAGTTGCGCGTGATCTCGACCTTGATGGGGACGTCGCGCGTGTTGCGCACCTCGATTCTCCATGTCTGGATGTCGTCCCAGCCGGCGACGTTGCGGTTGCGGTCGAAGCGATGGTTGTCGCTGCGGATCTCCATCAGCTTGGGTTCGACGACCACATCGGCGACGACACCGAGGTTCAGCTCGACCTTCTCGCCCACGGGGATGTACTTGAATGACGACTGGCCCTCGTACGAGAGGTGCTTTGCCTCATCCACGCCGCGATAGACCTTCAGCATCCCGTCGGGGATCGGCGTCTCGCCCAGCTTGTGCTCGGTGTCGTTGGCGAAGCTCAGGAACCGCATCACCCGGTCGCCGTAGCGTTCGGCCTCGTACTTGTAGAGGTTCACGACCGGCACGGCATCGACGTCGAAGCTCTGAAGGCGCTTGGACCAGCCGTTGGGGATCGTCTCGGTCCCCTCGATCGTGTAAAGAAAGTACTCGCTGAGGCCCTCCTTGACGATCTCCTTCGGTGCCATCATGTCCTGAGCCGCCGCCAGCGTCTCGACTTCCCGCATCAGCAAGGCGGATCTGCGAGGGGCCGCGGCGGCGGGCCTTGGAACGGGAACCGGCAGGCCCGGCCGGTCGTAGGGGTACTCACGCCGGGCCAGTGTGGCGATCTCGTCGAGCAGGTGGACCTTGCCGACGATGACGCGGACCTGGGCGTTTTCGTAGTCTTCTCCGCTGTTGTTGGTCACGCGGACGTAGCCTTCCAGCCGCATCGTCTTCTCGTCGGCCGACAGCGTGCCCATGTAGAACGCCCGCCAGGAGAGGCCGCTGGTCAGATACGTGATCTCGACGGGGACCTTGCCGCTGACCTCGCTGTGGATGTTCCACAGGCCGAGGTTCCGCACGCGGGGCGGGAAGACCAGTTCGGCGATGTCGATGGCGTCGGCGTTGGCCTTCGGCAGCATCTCCAGGCTCGTTGGGTCGATCAGCGTGTTAGCCCACGAGAATTGCAGCGCGTTGGCGCCTTCTTTGAGCGTCAGCGCCCGGCTCTCGCGGGCCAGCGTCATATCGGCGCTGTTGTAGATTGTCAGTTGCACGGTGTCGCGCGTGGGCAGCGTGGTCAGATCGACCTTGGCCTGCGTAGCGCCGGCCACCATGAGTATCATCAGAAATGCCATCACACGTTTCATATCAGGGCTCCTGTTCTGTTGGACCAATTGGTGGGCAGTGCCCACCCTACAAGGACGTTGTGGGACCGTCAGTTGCGGACGTTGCGGCGGTGGTAGTGCATCGTCAGTTCCTGCACCGCCGGCCCGGCGTCCGTGCGCGCGGGAAGCTCGATCTCGAACTCCAGCGTGCCCGCGTCTTTCCTGTTGTACTTCAGATTGCACGTCTCCATGTCCCACTGCCCTTCGATATGCTGGATCATCGTCAGCGTCGCGGGGCTGTCCTTGAAGTTCTCGATCTTGGCGGTGATGATCTCGTCGGTGTCGTAGAGCACGACGCGGTCGGAGTCGTTCTTGCGCAGGTTGATCTGCACGTCGCGCATCTTGCGCTGCGTGACGACGATGTCACGGCTGTCACCGATGTACAGCTCCATCTTCTCGCCCACGGGGACCAGCGGCGCGTTGTCCTCGCCGAGGAAGATCGTGCTGCCGCGACCGTCGTCCTGGAACAGGCGCGCCTTGCCGCCCCACATCGCGAACTGGCCCAGGCCGCTGGCGGCATCGTTCAGAATGCGATAGCTGACGGGGATGCCGACGTTCTGGTTGTCCAGCCGCTCGGGGTCCCAGGGCAGCCTGGCGGCGTCGAAGGTCCAGACCTTGCGGATCGGGACCGTCGGGCTTTTCAGGAACAGCACCTGCTTGGTCTCTTCGTGGTCGATGCCCTGCTCGAAGGCCTCGCCGTAGTCGAGCAGGATGCGGGCCTTGTCGAAGTCTTCGCCCGAGAAGTTGCGCAGGACAACATAACTTTTCAGATCGACCTTTGTCTCGGCCTTGTCCGCGACCGCCTTGTAGGTAATCAGCCGGTCGATGTTGCTCAGCAGGTAACTGATCCGCACAGTCTCGGCGTAGTCGCCCCCGCTGCTGATTTCCCAGACCAGCGCCGCCTCGCCCGGCGGGTAGCTGACGCTCAGCAGGTTCACGGCGTCGGGATGGTCGAGAATCTCCAGGCGGATCGAGTCCTCGTCGATCTGCACGCCCTTCCACGAGAAGTCCACCTTGTTGAGACCCTGCTGGAGCGTGAGGACGCGTTCCTCTTCGATCAGGGTCGCATTCGGATTGTCCAGGCGGATGATCGTCGCCGCCCGCTCGGGCAGCGCCACCAGTTTGATCCGCGCCTGGGCCATCGGGCCGGCCAGCAGCAAGGCGACCGTTGCCGACAGAATCAGTCTCTTCGCATTCATGTTTCGATCTCCCATTGATGTAGGGTGGGCCAGGCCCACCGTTTTTGTTGATGGTGTGCGGTGCACACCCTACCGCCTGCTATTCTGTTCTCTCTGAATTAACACTTGCTCTCTGGCGCCATGATAGGTTGTCACGGTGTACGTCAACATCTCTTTACTTCGCGGCCCGACTGTGAGTTTGAATCGGGCGTGGGTCACGTCATATTTCTCATACGTCGCCGTCTGACCCTTCAATTGCAGCTCCCACTGGGGTGTGTCGAAGCCGCGCGTGATCTCGATCTCCACCGGCAGCGTCCGCGCGTTGGCGATCTCGATCTTCCACGAGCGGACCTCGTCCCAGCCGGTCACGTTGCCCCGACCGTCGAAGGCGTGGTTCTCCGTTCGAACGTCCATGAGGACCGGCTCAACCTTGACCAGCCGGGCCGGGCCGAGATCCAGCTCGACCTTCTCGCCCACGGGGATGTACTTGGTCTCCGTGCCACCGACATAGGCCAGATGCTTTGCGTCATCGATCCGGCTGTAGATCCTCACGTCGCCGTCCGGCAGCGGCGTCTCGCCCAGTCCGCCTGCGGCGGACTCGATGTCGTTGGCGAACGAGACGAATCGAATCGGCTCGGTCCCCCAGCGTTCCTCGTCGTACTTGTACAGACTCGTGACGGGGATGTCGTCGGTCTCAAACGACAGCAGCCGCTTGCCCCATTCGTTCGGAATCGTCTCGGTCCCCTCAATCGTGTAAAGGAAGTACTCGCTGAGACCTTCCTTGATGATCTCTTTGCGCTCCTCCAGCGACCGTGAATCACCCTGGAGCAGACTCAGTATGTTGCCAGCCCAAACCTTCTCGTCCTCACGGTAGGCGTCCACGGCATCGCCCAAGCCGAGGTCGCCGCCGACCCCCTCCGATCGCG
>JAAYBA010000107.1 GCA_012719085.1 Planctomycetota bacterium | reverse complement strand
TGTCCCGCTCGATGCTGCGCGCACCACGCGCCGCCCTCCGCCGCCGGCTCTCTCCGATGCGGACCTCCGCCCATCCCATTCCACTCACCACCCCCGTCCTGCAAATCCCGGGCCGAACAGGATTGGGGAAAGCCCTTTTTTTTCTCGGACCGCTTGTATGGGAAAGGCATTGTCTCAGGGGAGGTGGTGTTGGATCCAGCGAGCAAGGGGCAGGGCACCCCGGCTTGCCCGAAAGCCTCGGCGTCGGCCCGCCGAGAGTGCCCCCCCTGTAAACCATAGGATACGAAACCCCGCCTGCCACACGACCGTCGGTCCAATATTCGCCGATCCATCGTGCTGGAGGGCCATTCCCAGCACCAAGAGAGCGGGGGTGGTGGGGACTGCGGGGATGGATGTACTAATTCGTAAGATTTCGGTATGAGATTAGTACTTGGGTCGGTTGGGGCGGATTCCGATAATATCCGCCCCGGCAGCGTCGTTAGGGCCGTCGGCGGGCCGTACGGGTCGCGAGGTCGCGGTCAGATGGCGCGCAGGAGGTGGGCGGCGGCTTTGGTGCCTCGGCGGAAGCTGTCGAGGCTGAAGTGCTCGTTGGGGCCGTGGGGGCGGTCGCTGTCGAGCCCGAAGCCCATGAGGACGACGGGGCAGTGCAACTGCTCGACGAAGGTGCTGACGACCGGGATGGACCCGCCGCAGCGGATAAAAGCGGGCTCACGGCCGAAGCCTTGGCGCAGGGCCTCCTCGGCAGCGCGGATCACCGGGGTGTTCACGTCGAACAGCACCGGCGGGCTCATCGCCGAGTACGGAATCTCCAGGCGGACAGTGTCCGGGCAGACGGCGCGGAGGTGGGCAAAGACCGCGTCGCGGACCCTGGCCGGGTCCTGGTGCGGCACGAGCCGGATGCTGATCTTGGCCGTGGCGCTGGCGGGGATGATCGTCTTGGACCGCTGGCCCTGATAGCCACCGAAGATGCCGTTGACCTCGAACGTCGGACGGGCCCAGAGCCGCTCCAGCGTGCTGTAGCCGGGCTCGCCGTGCAGACGCGGCACATCCAGCTCGCGGGCCAGGGCCCCGTCGTCGAACGCCAGCTTAGCAAAGGCGTCACGCTCCCAGTCTTCCAGCGCCGCGACGTCGTCGTAGAAGTGCGGGACCAGGACCTTGCCCTCGGGCGAGACGCAGGCCGCCAGCATCTGGGCGACGACCATCGCCGGGTTGGCCACGGCGCCGCCGTAAGCGCCCGAGTGGACGTCGCTGTTGGGCCCCTTGATGGTGAACTCGAATGCCAGGATACCGCGCAGGCCGTTCGTGATGGCCGGCGTATCAGCGTCGTACATCGTGCTGTCCGAGACGATCACGGCGTCGCAGGCCAGTTCGGCCCGCGCCTGCTTGATGTAGCGGGGCAGGGCGTCCCCGCCGGACTCCTCCTCGCCCTCAATCAGAAAGACCACCTCGCAGGGAAGCCGGCCCTCGGTCGCCAACAGGCTCTCGACGGCCTTGACGTGTGCGAAGAGCTGGCCCTTGTCGTCCGTCGCGCCGCGGCCGTAGAGAATGCCGTCGCGAATCGTCGGCTCGAACGGCGGGGTCTTCCATTCGTCCAGCGGGTCTTCCGGCTGCACGTCGTAGTGCCCATAGATGACCGCACGCCGGCTCGCCTTGCCTTTGGCGGCGGCGCGGACGATCGGCTGGCCGCCGACGTCGATGAGCTGCGCATCGAAGCCCAGCCTGACAAGATGCGCCACCAGCCACTCGGCGCAGGCCCGCGTGTCGCCGTCATGGGCCCGCTGGGCGCTGACGGAGGGAAAGCGCATGAACTCTTTGAGTTCTTCGATGAATCGCGGCTGATTCTCTTCGATGTACGCCTCGATGCGGTCTGTCATCGGGTGTGGTCCTTTCGTTTTCGTTGCTCAGTTCGGTTTTCTTCTGACGGTGGTCCGATAGAGCCAGCCGGTGACAGCGACCAGCAGTGCGACGCCGACGATGCCGCCGAACGGCATGGTGCGGCCGGTGAAGTGTTCGAGGATCGGCAGATCGATCTCGAACTGCTTGAGGGCGACGATGGGAATGGCGACGAGGATGCCCATCAGCGCCTCGCCGGTGATCAGGCCGGAAGCCATGAGCAGCCCCCGACGGTCCGATGCCTCGACCTCCGCCGTCTCCGTGCGGCGCGACGCATGATAGCGCTTGACCGCCAGACTGACGAGACCGCCGAGGAAGATAGGCACCGACAGTTGGAACGGCAGGTAGAACCCGATCGCCACCGCCAGCACGGGCGTGCGGAAGGGGTACTTCCTGGCCTGGAGGTACTGATCCAGCGCGATGATCAACACGGCCACGCCCATCCCGATGCCGAAATAGCCCCACGGCAGACCGCCTTTGAAGACGCCCTCGGCCACCGAAGCCATCAGGCTGGCCTGCGGCGCCGAGAGGGCCTTCTCGCCGGCGCCTTCCATCCCGCGGAAGCCATAGGCGTTGTGCAGGAGCATGAGCACCGGTCCGATGACCAAGGCCGCCGAGGCGGTGCCGAGCATCTCCATGACCTGCTGCTTCCAGGGGGTGGTGCCGACGAGCCGGCCGCACTTGAGGTCCTGCATCACGTCGCCGGCAATGGCGGCGGCGCAGCAGACCACGGCCCCGATGACCACGGCGGCCACCGGCCCGCCTTCGGCCGTCCGGCCCATCATCAGCACGAGCATCAGCGAGGAGACCAGCACGGTCGAGATGGTGACGCCGGAGATCGGGTTGTTCGACGAGCCCACCAGACCGGCCATATAGCCGGCCACCGCCGCAAACAGAAAGCCCGTGACCAGCATGACGCAGGCCATCACCAGCGAGATGTGAATCTGCTGCACGAAGTACTGATAGACGAAGCACAGGGGGACCACCGAGCCGATGATCATGAAGATAATCCACTGCATCGGCAGGTCCTTTTCCGTTCGGTCGATGTCGCCCGTGCCCTCCTTGATCTGCCGATAGGCCTTCAGGCCGCTGGTGACGCCGCTGACGAGGTTCTTGCGCATGTGGAAGATCGTCCACAGGCCCCCGACGAGCATGCCCCCGACGCCGATGTAGCGGGTCTTGGTCGACCAGAGCTGCGAGGCGTATTCGAGGGCGGAGACGGCTTGTCCGGCCAGATCGTGGTCGGCGCCGTAGACGGGCCACTCGCTCATGCCGGCGACGATGGGGATCGTCAGCAGCCAGTTGGCGGCGCCGCCGATGAAGATCAGCACCGCGATATTGAGGCCGACGATGTAGCCGACGGACAGCAGGGCCGGACTGAGGTTGGAGCCGAAATAGGCGATCGAGCCGCCCAGGCGCGTCGCGCCCTGCATGACCTCGGGCCACAGGCCGACGGCGTTGGCGCCGATCTTGAACAGCCCGCCGGCCAGAGCGGCCCTGACGATGTAGCCGATTCCTGACGCATCGGTGCGGCCGGCTTCCAGCACCTTGGCCGTCGCGACGCCTTCCGGGAATTTCAGATCGCCCTCCACGATCAGCGAGCGGCGCAGAGGGATCGTGAACAGTACGCCGAGCATGCCACCGAAGCCCGCGATGATCGCGACCCAGACGTATTCGAATTTCTCCCAGCGTCCCATGAACAGCAATGCCGGCAGGGTGAAGATCACCCCGGCGGCCAGCGATTCGCCCGCCGACGCGCACGTGCCGATCAGGTTGCACTCCTGGATCGTGCTGCGCCGGAAGAAGCTCATGATCCCCAGTGCGATGACCGCCGCGGGAATGGCGGCCGAGACGGTCATGCCGGCGAACAGGCCCAGGTAGGCGTTGGCCGCCGAAAGGATCACGCTCAGCAGCACGCCGAAGAAAAGGACCCTGATCGTCAATTCCTGTGGTGCCTTGTTGGCGTCGTTCATCCGTGTCTCCTGAGAATCGCGTTGCAGGCGCTATTTGACGAATTGTTCGACGAAGTATTTGGCGCTGAGCGGCTCGCCCGTGGCGCGTTCGATCATGGTGTTCCAGTGATAGACGTTGCCGGCCTCGAAGACATTCTTCCTGAGGAAGCGGCCGGCCTTCTCCTTGCCGACGTAACTGATGTCACGATCGTCCCGGATCCTGAGCACCTTCGTGGCGAGGTGATGGTGCAGTTGCGAGGCGAGCAATTCGCCGAGCATATAGTTGTGGTAGTAACAGGGGGCGATGGCGAAGTGAATCTTGGCGGCCCAGTCCGGCTCGCTGCGTCGCGGCGGGCGCTGGACGAGCTGATACTTCTCGACGAGGTCCCACCACAGGGCGTTGAGGTCCTGGTCGGGATTGGCGTAAAGCTGCTTCTCGAAGGCGTACATCACCATCGCCCACCGTGCGAAGATCAACTGCTTGAGCTGGGCGTACTTGTCGCTGACGGCGGCGATCTCGGCTGTCTGCGCGTCAGAGAGGCTCAGCATGGCTTGCATCCAGGCGGGGTTGCGGCTGAGCCGGCCGAAGAACATGGCGATCGCCTCGGTCGTGAACGCGTGCGCCGGCTCGCGCAGCAGGTAGGGCACCTCCGGGTCCAGGTACAGATCGTAGACGCCGTGGCCCAGCTCGTGCAGCAGCGTCTCCATCCAAGTCTCGTTGTTGGCGAGGTTGCACAGGATGCGGACGTCGCCTTCGCGGTCGATATGGGTGCAGAAGGCGTGTGGGTTCTTGCCTTCCTTCTCGTACAAATCGCTTTGCGCCAGGATCGAGGCGACGGGCAGCCCGATGCCGGCGTAGAACGTCTCGGCCAGTTCCCTGATGTCCTTATCGGCATAGAAGACGTCGAGATCGAGGCTATAGACCATCGGCGTCTCCTGGAAGAACGGGTCGTGATAGTCCCAGGGCATCATCTCTTCGAGGTTGATATAGTACCGGCTCGCCAGGTTGCGGTCGAGTTCGGTCTTGAGCCGGGCGAAGGGCTCGTTGGTCAACTCGTACAGCTCGTCGAAGAGCCGGTCCAGATCGTTGACGTCCTGCTCGCCCGTGGCCAGCGCCAGCGTATGGTAGTTGTCGAAGCCCAGCGCCCGGGCCGCCTCATTACGCAGCTTGACCAGCCGGATCAGATCGTCCGCGACCGCCTTGCCCACCTGCTTGCTCGCCTCCCACGCCTGACGGCGCACGACGCGATTGGTCTGCTCCTTGAGAATGCCCTTGATCTCGTTGTCGGTCACCGTCTCGTCGTCGATGGCGCCGCGGAACGTGCTGAAGTTCTTCTCGATCTCGGTGCTGAGCTTGACGATTTGCCCGAGCAGATCCGGATCGATCTGGTTGGCCAGATAGGCGTGGTAGAGCACGTCGAGCTGCCGTGCCAGCAGGCGGTCGCGGACGCCGCCCGAGTCGCGCAGCGCCTTGAGAAAGGCAAAGCTGTCGGGGTTGCTGTAGATCCTGCGGATCTGCAGCGTCAGCTCGCCGGCCAGCTCGTAGGCCGCCGCATCGCCCGTGACGGCGGCGTTCCACGAGGCCAGCGCCGCCTCCTTTTGTATCGGCTGGACCTTCGCGACGTGATTGGTGACGAACAGTTGCACGTCTTTCTCCTTCTTGTTCGGTCCGCAGCCGCACAGGGCCACAGCGACCGACAGCAGCATCAACGTTCTACACGATCGTTTCATCGTTGCACACTCCCTTGCGATTACGGATTGCGGATTGCAGATTGCGGATTAGGGCCGTCGCTCGAATCCGCAATCCGAAATCGTCAATCTGCAATTATTGTCGGCCCGAGCGGTCGGGATACGCCGGTTTCTGCGGCCGCCTGGGCGGTTGCTTCTCCAGTAGTTGCAGGGCGACGGCGATGGCCGTTTCGAGCTGAGGATCGCCGCCGGCCGCCATCGCGTCCGGGACGTTCTCGACTTCGTAGTCGGGGTCCACGCCGTAGCCTTCGATGTTCCACTGGCCGTCGGTGTCGTAGATGCCGAAGGTCGGCACGGTGACCGAGCCGCCGTCGATCGGTCGCGGGTTGCCGCTCATGCCGATCAGCCCGCCCCAGGTCCGCGTGCCGACGAGCGGCCCCAGGCCGGCCCTGCGGAAGTAGTGGGGGAAGGCGTCGCCGCCGGAGCCCGACCAGCCGTTGATGAGCATGACCTTCGGCCCGGCGTGGCTCAGGAAGGGCGTCTGCCAGTCGCGGTTGTCGCGGCGGGCCCAGTAGTTATAGATCGGGCGATTCAGCAGCTCGATGAAACGGTCGGGGATCTGTCCGCCGCCGTTGAAACGCTCGTCGATGATCAGCGCGTCCTTGGTCCATTGCCCTGTGAACTGGCGGACCAGTTCGTTCTGGCCGTTCTGGCCGGTATCGGGGACGTAGATGTAGCCGACGCGGCCCTGCGTGGCCGCCTCGACCTTTTCGCGATTGTCCTGAATCCAGGCGAGATTGCGAAGGCGAAACTCGCTGCCCATCGGTTCGACGAGGATGTCGTTGGCATCGTTGACATCGGGCGTGCGGCCGACGGTTAATGTCACGGTCTGCCCGGCCAGGCCCTGAAAGGCGGCCCACGGGTCCTTCGACGTATCCACCGGCCGGCCGTTGACCGCCAGCAGGTAGTCGCCTTCGTTGACATCGACGCCCGGGGCCCGCAGCGGCGAGCGCGGCTCGGCGTTCCACCTGGCGCCCTCATAGATCTTCGCGATGCGGTACGCGTTGTGCTCGGTGTCGAGTTCGAAGTCGCAGCCCAGCAGACCGACGTTCAGCCGGGGCGGCGACTCGATGTCACCCCCGGAGACGTAGGTGTGCGAGGCGTTCAGCTCGGCGATCATCTCGCCGATGATGTAGTTGAGGTCGTCCCGGCTGGCCAGGTAGCCCAGCAGGGCCCCGTAGCGCTGCTTCATCGCCTCCCAGTCCACGCCGTGCATGCCGGGGTCGTAGAAGTAGTCCCGCTGCACGCGCCAGGCCTCGTGGAAGATCTGCCGCCATTCCTCGCGCGGGTCGATCCACGCCTTGAGGTTGCCCGAGTCGATCCGGCCGTCGCCGACCTTCTTTCCGGCAGCCACGTCGATGATGCCGTAGGTCGAGCCGCTCCGGTAGAGGATCTTCTTGCCGTCGGCCGAGAGATCGTAGCTGTTGATGTTGTCGATGACGGTCTTCTCCTCGCGCTCCTTCAGGTCGTAGTAGAGCAGCGTCCCGCCCGGCGATCCGGCCCGGCGGGCCCCGGTCGGCATGAACCGTGCGAACAGCAGCTTGCCCTTGACCGACGCCAGAGCGCCGAAGTTGCCCGCCTGGATCGGCAGCACGACCACACGTTGCTCGAAGCCGTCGAAGTCGATCTTCACCGGCTCGGGAGCGTCCTTCTTCTTGGCGTCTTTGTCCTTCTTGTCTTCCTTGGCCGGCTCTTTCGGCTCGTCGCCGTTTTCGCCCGGCTCGTTCGGGTCTTTCGGCTCGTTCGGGTCGGCCGCTTCGTCTGTCTCTTTCTCACCGTTCTCTTCTGCTGGCTTCTCTTCGTCGTCTTCGTCCTTCTTGATCTCCTCCTCATCGCTGCGCGGCGCCAGCGGGCTGGGAGTGTCCTTGGCCAGCGTCACCGCGAACAACTGCGTCGAGTTCGGATAGATCCAGGTCCAGTCCATGTCGCTGTAGACCGGATCGAAGTGGCGGTTCGAGCGGAAGAACAGGTACTTGCCCTCGACGTCGAAGACGGGCGAGCCGTCGTCGTAGAAGTCGCTGGTCACCTGGCGGGCGGTCTGGTCGTTGACGTCGTAGATCATGATGTTGCCATGGCGGTTGGCGCCCTTCTTGGCATAGGCGAGCCAGCGGCTGTCGGACGACCATGTGTACGACGCCATGGTGCCCCACTCGTCTTTGTCCACGAAGGTCACGGCGCCGTCGTTGACGTCGGCCATGAACAGGCTACCCGTCTTGTCACTGAAGGCGATCCGCTTGCTGTCGGGCGACCAGAGGGGGCCGTATCGGAATGCCTCGCCGCCTTCGGTGACCTGCCGGGGCCGGCCCTTGCCGTCGCTCGCGTGCAGGTACAACTCGTACTCGCCCGTCGTATCGGCGAAATAGGCGATCCACTTGCCATCGGGCGACCAGGCGGGATAGCGCTCGGCCACGCCCGACGTATTGCTCAGGTTGCGTGCGCTGCCGTGCTTGGCGGGCACGGTGAACACTTCGCCGCGCGCCTCGAACAGGGCCCGCTGGCCCGTGGGCGACAGCGAAGCGTTCTGGATCAGGTTCGAGACGGTCTTCAGCTCGGTTCGCACGTGGGGCAGGTCGTCGGGCACGATCACCTCGATCGCCTGCCACTGCTCCGTCGCCAGATCGAGCAGATGGAGCCGACCGGCGTTCTCGAAGACGATGGCGTCGGGCCCGAGGCTGGGCCACTTGACGTCGTATTCGTCGAAGTCGGTCACTTGGCGGAACTGCTTGCTCCGCAGCGAGTAGGCCCAGAGGTTGAGCTTCTGATTGGCGGCGCGATCGGAGAGGAAGTAGATCGTGTCCCCGTGCCACATCGGCACCGCGTCCGTGCCGGCGAAATCGGTGAGCTTCTCGGCGCTGTTGTTGAGGAAATCGTAGAGCCACAGGTCGCTGGCCATGCCGCCGCGATAGCGCTTCCACGTGCGGAACTCGCGCGAGACGAACTGGTAAACGATCTGGCTGCCGTCCGGGCTGAACGAGCCCAGCTCGGCATAGGGCATAGGCAGCGTCTGCGGCAGGCCGCCGTCGATCGACTGCTTGAAGAAGCGATTGAAGCGGCCCGATGGGCTGACCATGCCCGAGCGGTAGAGCACGTGCTTGCCGTCGGGGTACCACTCGACGACGAGGTCGGTGGCCGAATGGTGCGTCAGCCGGCGGGGCTGGCCGCCCTGGGCGCCGACCACGTAGACGTCGGTGTTGCCGTCGTAGTTGCCGCTGAAGGCGATCAGCCGGCCGTCGGGCGAGAACTTGGGGAACATCTCGTTGCCCTTGGGCGAGCTGAGCCGCCGGGCCGTGCCGCCTTCTCTGGCCACCGTCCACAAGTCGCCCGCATAAGAGAAGACGATCATCTCGGCGCTGACGTCGGGAAAACGCAGCATGCGGGCGTCGGGCATGTGGGTCAGCTCGTCCAGGCCGGCGGCGACGCCCCCCAGCGACAACAACAGAATCAAAGCCAATGCGGTCACGGTTTTCATCAGTTCCACCTTTCCCCTCG